>DASVFI010000245.1:0-24599 GCA_036380115.1 Nitrososphaeraceae archaeon
TAAATTCAGTGACTCATATTATAACTTGACTTGTAACCAGTAATACAACAATTGATTCTATACTGCAATAGCCTTCTATATTTTCATGATTTGTTCTTTAGAGGTTATGGCTTTACTAAATTAATATTGATAACTAGTTAAACATTAAAAACTTAAATTAAGTTAGCAATTAATGATGATTAATTAATTAATTAATTAATAATTACTATCTTTAATATTCAAAAACTTCTTTAATTCTTGCAGTTATTATACTATATTGAAGTTTAAAAGTAATTCAGAGAAAAATGACATTGAAGATAATTTAGAAAAGTTATTAGATATTGTAATCAAATTGATATCACATTTCGATAATAAATCAAAGGTAGCATTAAAAGAAATATTATTAGAAATAGAAATAATATATACAAAGATCATTGATATACTATTACCATTTCATGAACTTAATAATAATACAATAATTCAAAATGAATTTAAAGATAGATATAAGAATTTTAATGAAGCATTTCAAAAAGATTTGGTGTATATAGATAACAGTTGCAATATAATTAAAGAAAAAGTTGATTATTTAATAGAAAATCATGGATGGAGATTAGACAGAAACGAAAAAATTTTACAAATTTTTGGAAAAAAAGAAAATAATTCCAAAAAAGAGGAACTTCTAAAAGAATTTGAAAAAATGATAAATAATTATTATACTAATAATAAAATTTTTTATAAAAAAACGGAGAAACTGCAAAAGCAATTAGATAAGGAATTAGATGATGTAAATTCAGCATTAGATAGAGGAGATATAACTAGTGCACGTATGAGCCTACAATTATTTTTTGAAGAATCAGAATTTAGTTTAGACAATATTAAACAATTATTACAATTTCTAAAGAGTATAATTGACTATTTATAAAATTAGATAATATTCTTTCAGTTACTTGCTTATATCATATAATCTAACTTTTAAATATTATTATCATCTTAATAAATAAAAGGTTAATACTTATTCAACAATTATGCAGTTTATTTTTTCTTCCTATAACTACTTTTTATAATAATATTTTCAATAAGTTAAAATCATTGTAATTAATTCTTTAACATTAGATATAAAATTTATGAATGAAATTACCTTTTTGTAAAATATCTACAATATGTTACCTTATTTTGTACAATTAAAATTTGCCAAAAGTCAAATATATTATCTTATCACTCAAATACGATATCCGCTAAAATATTTACTATATGTTAAACTAAAACTATGAATTAAGATTTATCTACATTAAATAAGAGAAATCTATAAAATATCAATTTTACAAGTTATGGGAAAATGATCACTGTATCCAGATGGCTGTCTTAATTTAGTTTCATTTTCCTGTATAGTGCTATTATTAATATCATTTTTGATTCTATCAAATTCAAAAGCCATAGGTCTTTGTTTAAATTCAAATGGAATTAATCTTTCATCATACGTATCCTCTTGTTCAAATCTGCTTTCAGATAAATTCTCACCTAATGTCATACCTTGAGTATATATATTTATAGAGTTTAGATTCATTTTTAGTCCCTGTTCTCCAACTAATAAACCACGGGATATTATAAATTGGTCAAACAGATTAAATGAATTTGCCTTCCTGAAATACAGACTGCCATTAGGATAAAGATTCCACATGCAATTAAATAAAACTGATGGTTGTTCTAAGTAAATTTGTTTATAAGTTTTATCTCTACTTTTAAAATCTTCTTTTGCTAATCTAAAGATTCTTTTCCATTTACGTAATAAATTTTTGTCTGGTGTTGCATATAGATATTTCGTAATACTTTTATCAAATGGCTCATCATTAAAATCGCCCATTACTAGGATATTTATGTTCCATCTTTCTTCAAGTTTTTCTAATACTGTTTTTCCTTCATGAGTTGAATAAAAATTATTTGGGAATTTCTCTATTTCCATTTTTGGATATTTTAAAATAGAATCAACTATTTTTCCGCAATGTTCTGCAGTCATATATCTAGAATATTCTGTATCCATGAGTTCGGAATAATCATCTCTACCTCTTCGTGATGGCCAATGATTTACTAAAACATTTAGTTTAGTATTATTTTTTAAGACCCTAAGCTTTGCATAAAAAATATCTCGAGTAGGAAATCTAAAATTTACCATATATCCACGACCATCGATCTGCTCAAAAATCTTATTAGAATAAATTAAACATGTGTCAATCCCTCTCAGATCGGGACCTTTGTGATATGGTTTTAATTTTCCATCTACATTAGTTCCAGCTATTTGATAATCATCTCTTCCCAATAATTTTTTTAATTCATCTATTAGTTTTTTAGCTAAAGAAACATTTTCGATTTCACATATTCCTATTAAATCAGGGCCATTATCAAAAGTTGTTTTAATTATATTTGTTAGATTTTGTATCTTTATATCACGAACTTTTTCATTCCAACCTTTATTTGGAGTAAATTCTAGGTCTGATGAGATCTCATTAGGTTGAATATCAAATAAATTTCCTAAATTCCAAAAGGCGACATTAATATTATTCTTCAATTTAATAATAAGATTTTATTAAATATTTAAAATTTATAGGCACTGTTACAAGTTTTATTATATCATATATTATCGATTTAACACCTAAATCACTATAATATGGAATTAACGATTAGAGCCCTATTCAAAATGAAAAAGAGAAAGAGAATTTTGAATTAGTTTTGCTCCTCTATATGCTTTTCAAGATCACTGCAATATCTATTGTCAGTCAAGAATGCAAGCTTAGAATTAAGATCATCTAACCTCAAAGTTAAAGATTTTTCAAGTATTAGATTAGGTAGAAAATTTTGTTTTGTTTCATTTAATCTTTTTTCAATATTAAGTTTTTCATTTTGTAGTTTTGTAAATACTTGACATGTTCCGACTAAATGTGATTCTGTTCCTGAATCAGATTTCTGAGCCATGACTGGATTAAGATAAAACAATGAAATGAAAAGGATCACAATAATAGATCTGAAGAAAATAAGAGACTTTCCTTCTGTATTCATAATATTATCTTTTAAAATATATATTCTTACTATTATATAGATCTATTAGTAATCCTACTATGATGATTATTTCAAGGTAATAACAACCTGACTCCTATTATTACTTAGATATGAAAAAATTAAAAGGTACATTAAATAAATATAATTTTAACAAATGGGAATAGATCTAAAACCAATTTTAACTACCTGTCCAATAAAATCGTCTGATTTATCAGATAAAATAATTGCAGTAGATGCATATAATACGATTTATCAATTTTTAGCAACAATTCGTGGTCCTACAGGTGAATCTCTTACTAATAACAAAGGTGAAATAACAAGTCACTTAAGTGGCTTATTTTATAGAAATATTAATTTCTTAACTGAGAACATAAAATTGGTATATATTTTTGATGGAAAACCTCATTCACTAAAATTTAAGGAGATAGCAAGAAGAAAGGAATTGAAACAGGAAGCTATAGAAAAATATCAAGAAGCATTAGAAGAGGGTAGACTGGAAGATGCTAAAAAATATAGTCAAGGTACAGTAATTTTAACGGATAAAATTATTGAGCAATCTAAGATAATTTTAAAATTGTTAGGAATTCCTGTTATTCAAGCCCCCTCAGAAGGAGAAGCAACAGCATCAATTTTAACTAAAGATGGAATGGCATATGCCTGCGCAAGTCAAGATTACGATTCTTTGCTTTTTGGAGCTAAAAGACTTATTCGTAATCTAACAATAAGTGGAAAAAGAAAAATCCCTAACAAAAACAAATATGTAAATATAGAACCAGAAATTATACATCAATCACAGATTTTAGAATCTACAAAATTAAATCTTGAACAATTAGTAGATGTAGGTATATTAATTGGAACGGATTTTAATCCAGGTGGTTTTCCAGGTATAGGTCCTAAAACTGCGCTTAAACTAATAAAAGAGAATGGCACATTGGAAAAAATTGGAAAAATAAAAGATGATTTAAATGATGTTCCATATCAGCAGATAAGAGAAATATTTCTTAATCCAGAAAATATTCCCTTAAACAATATAGAATTCAATAATCCCAATTATAATGAAATTATAGGATTTCTATGTGATACAATGGATTTTTCAAAGGAACGTGTAGAGTCATCACTAGAAAGAGTAAAAAAAAGTCAAGAGAAAAAAAGCCAATCTTTGGAGCAATGGTTTAAATAATAATAAATAACTTATTGCAAATTTGAAAATAAACAAATGTATTATTATTTAATTTCTCTTTTTTTCTTTTCTATATTTTTTTCACTTGATAATCTTTCTAGGCTATAATCATTAAGATCAACAAATTTTATTCCTTGAGATAAAATAGGATGAACATCTCTTATTTTTTTAAAAATTTCTTGACAGATATAACGATAATCAGGATGGCCTTGGGGTACAGTTCTCAATTCAATCATATGTGTAGCCTCGCGTAGATTCAATTTAATAAAAAATGGATATCTATATGCAAAATTAACTACATATTGAGCTTCTTCAGGATAATCTTTGACAAGAATTTCAAATACCTCTTTACATTTATACATGCAATCTTTGAAATCATTTAAAATTCCTAGATCAGAAATTTCTGCAGGAACATCATAGCCATGTCTAGTAGAAAGTAATTGTCTTTCCAAAGTTAATATTCTATGTCGATGTAGATCACGAAATATTCCAAAATTAGTAAGCATTTCGAATGTATATTCAGTCATTTCATAAGCTCTTCCAGGACGTTGTCTTCTATTTGCCCGTAAACTTGTATATGCCTTAATTATTTTGTGTCTTTCATCTATTGGTAAAGATCGTACATATTCTGTAATTTTTGTAAGTGTATGCCCTGCTGCTTGTTCAAATAGAATAGATGATGCAATTTTTACTTCTGCTTCCGTATTATCTTCATAAAATATTAAATTTGCATAATCACCAAGATTTAAATCGATTTTAATATGTGAAAGATGTTCTTTAGCTATTTTGAGAATAATTTCCTTTGTATTTCTTAGATAATTTTGCATAGATACTCCATGCTTATTTTTTGTTCTATAAACAAAAGAAGGAATTATTAAATTCAACTCTTTATACAATTGATCAGCTAACACATTCATCTCGGTCAAATTTGAAGCATATAATCTTGATAAAAGATATTCAAAGGCTCTGCCATTACCAGTAATACCTAAATTAGTAAGAGTAGATGCAGGTAAAAGCCCACGTAAAATATCTAGAGATTTAGCTTTTATAGTACTTTTATATATTCTTTGAGCAGATTTTATATCATCAGATTCTTTTAAATTATTAAAATATACATCATGTTTAGAAATTGAATCATAAAATTGAAAATTATCTATAGGTTCTTTTTCTATAATAAATTTTTGCATAGGTTCTATATTCTTAGAATAAATATAAAAGCTAAGGTCACATGCTCGTAAATACATGTCTGAATATTTAGAGTCCATTATTTTTTTTTCTTTTAGATATTTATATTGACCATTAATTTTCTTATCAAATGAAACATATCTTGATGATTTTTCTAGATAGGATAACCCTATTCTTTGATCTTGTATGTTTTTAGCTGCAATATTGGATATAGATTCTATTGCAAGCTGCGCTTCTCCTAATTCTGCAACAGAATCATCACCATACTCTAATAATACTCTTTTATAAAATTCATCTCCACGATTAGGATTATTTGCAAATTCTTCTAAAAATATTCTGCGCATACTTTTATCAGATCGAGAATATCTTGACATTAGTGCACCTCGATCGACTTGTTTAGGCGTTATTATTCCGAAGATTGGTTTATCAATATTAGTAAAATGTGATAAAAGTATTTCTCTTTCTTTTTCAGAAAATGGTTTTTCATCAATATTGCACTTTCCATTGTTTTTGACCGTTAGCAAGTTCTACATAATAATAAAGTATATTTAACTTAAGTAATGTTCGGATATGTAAATTAAAAAATTAATTTTTTTTGACAGATAGAGAGCCGAATAACGAAACGATACTAACTCATAATATTTTATCTCTTGTTGTATTATTACTTTTGTAATAAAAAAGATTTTCATTATATATGAATAGTGTTATCTAAAAAACTTAAAATATATTCAACTACCTTGACTTGAGTATAGTAAGAAATCAGGTTTTTTTCATAATCTAGAAAAATTTGAATTTTAAATATAACAAAGCCTTTAAAAATTAAATTCAATAATCGATTTCTTCTTTTTGATTAATGTGTGAAAAGTAATATCCTTTGCTGCAAAAGAATTTGGACATCGCAAAAGAATTTGGACATCCAGAAAGTTGTTTAATAAATACTACAATTATACCAATAAGAAGACTATATCAAAAATTTACACATAAAAATTCGATAGACACAATAGAATACTCTTATAATAAATAAGGATCTGTAATAAAAATTATTAATTAATTTATAAAAACATAAAAAAAATAAAAGTAAAGTTTAGATGGATTTTAACCTTCTTCCCAACCTTTTGAAAACAATCCTGCTTTCTTTAATGGAATTGGTTGTCCTGGTGTGTATTCCATTGGTCTCATCCAGAAAATTGCCTTTGTTGGGCAGACACCTATACATGCACCATCAGAGATGCATCTTTCTGGATAAAATACAAAGGCTTTACCTCTTTTCCAGCCTTCTACTGGCTTTACTCTGAGGACATCTGGACCAAGAGTAGTACAAATTTCTACACATAGTGCACATCCAATACAGTGCTGTTCGCTTATATCTGGAATTATTGCAACTGGCATTCAATATATCACTAATGGTCGAATGTTGGTGAAACTATTTAAACCCTATGTCATATCTATAACACCGATATAATATTTTAATAAAAAATAAAAAATAAAAGTTTATTGGTTAATTACTTGTTGTTGTTTTGTTTTTCTATTTGGTATTTAGAATTTTGGAGTTTGTAATAATTCTCCAATTTCATTATGCATTTTAAGAAAGTTTAATCCTTTTTCTGTAGTTTTATAGGTTTGAGTTCCCTCAAGATATTCTAAGAGATTGTTCTCAATCAAGACAGAAAGATATTCTCTTAATTGTGCATAACTTAGAAAAGCTTTGTACATAATTTTTGTCTTGGTTGCTCCTCCATTGGCTGCCTCTAGTATCATTCCTACTATTTCTGTTCTACTTCTGTATTTCACGATCATCATACACAATATTTCTTTATTTTAATATATTGACAAAATGTAGTATAACATTATTCCCTATCATAACTCAATTATAATACATAAAAATTATTTTTAATTTATTGGTTAAATTAATTTATATAAACAAATACTTGTTATGTATATAAATATCTTTGTTAAACAGTATTAACATATAATTTTTACATATTACAATAATATTTAATTAATACAAAATTGGATTCTATATAATGTCTAATGATAAAGCAAATTCATCATCTGACATAGCTTTTACAGGTTCTAACTTGAAAATTACATTAAATAAAAATACTTTTCATAATAAAAGAACCTATTCTTTGCAAAATATAGAAAAATTTTGGGCAGAACAGGCAAAAGAATTAGAATGGAATAGATATTGGGATAAGACTTTGGAATGGAATCCTCCATTTGCCAAATGGTTTGTTAATGGACTACTAAATGCTTCAATAAATTGCCTTGACAAACATATTAATTCTAATATTAAAAATAAGGCTGCTATAATATGGGAAGGAGAAAATGGAGAAAATATAACATTAACATATTATCAACTTTATCAAAAAGTTAATCAATTTTCAAATGCATTAAAAAATCTTGGTATAAAAAAAGGAGATCGTATAACAATCTATTTGCCAATGATCCCGGAACTTCCTATTGCAATTTTAGCATGTTCAAGAATTGGCGCTATTCATAATGTAATTTTTTCTGGTTTTAGTTCTACATCATTAGTGGATCGGATCAATGATGCCGAATCTAAAATCATAATTACTGCTGATGGAGGATTTAGAAGAGGAAAAGTAATTGAATTAAAAAAAATTGTTGATGAAGCTATTATTAATACACCTTCGATACAAAATGTTATAGTTCTTAGAAGAACAGGAAATCACATAGAGATGAAAGATAAAGATATTTGGTGGCATGAGATAATTCAAAATCAATCGTCTTATTGTGAACCTGAATTAATAGAAAGTACACATCCTCTGTTTATACTTTATACATCAGGAACAACCGGTAAGCCAAAAGGAGTTGTTCATAGTACTGGGGGTTATTTGACGCATGTTTATTCTACAGCAAAATGGGTTTTCAATTTTAATCAACAAGACATTTTTTTCTGTACTGCGGATATAGGATGGGTAACAGGTCATAGCTATATAGTTTATGCACCTTTAATGCATGGAGTAACTGAGATACTTTATGAAGGAACCCCTGATTATCCACATCCAGATAGATATTGGGCACTTGTCGAAAAATATGGAATAACTATTTTGTATACTACCCCTACAGCACTTAGAATGTATATGAGATATGGTAACGAAATCCCAAACTCATTTAATTTATCAACTCTTCGATTATTAGGAACAGTAGGAGAATCAACTAATCCAGAAGTATGGATGTGGTATTTTACAACAATTGGTAAGGAAAAATGTCCTATAGTGGATACATGGTGGCAAACAGAAACAGGTGGAATAATGCTTAGTCATTGTACAGGAATAGATATTATGCCAATGAAACCAGGTTCGGCAATGTTTCCTGTACCAGGCGTAGATCTGGATGTTGTAAATGAAGAAGGAAATACTTTACCACAAAATCAAAAAGGTTATCTAGTTATTAGAAAACCATGGCCAGGTATGTTAATGACTTTATGGAAGAATGATGATAAATATAAAAGTAAATATTGGAAAAAGAATGACTATTTTGCTGAAGATTATGCTATTATAGATGATGACCATTATTTTTGGCTTTTAGGTCGGTCAGATGATGTTATTAAAGTTTCTGGTCATAGATTAGGTACAATTGAATTAGAAAGTACATTTATATCACATTTATCGGTAGCTGAGGCAGCGGTCACTAGTAGACCTGATAAGACAAAAGGTGAATCAATTATAGCATTCCTAGTTTTGAAAAAAGATGTTGCTGATTCAGAGCAATTACGCAAAGAATTAATTGATCATATAAGAAAAAATATTGGTGCTATCGCTACTCCAACCGAGATATATTTTGTTAATAAGCTACCAAAAACAAGAAGCGGCAAAATAATGCGAAGATTATTAAAATCTATAGTTAGCGATTTAACTATAGGAGATACTACAACTCTTGAAGATGACACGTCCATTAAAGAAATTCAGACAATCTATAACGATTTAAATGATATAATAAAAAATAAGTAGAGTAGATATTTAATTTTTTAATCGGTTATTTTATAATTAATTAATAAAAGTAAAATTCAAATCATAGAGTCATTATATTAATTAAGTTGGTTCGCAAGATGGCTGTCTTAATTCCAGCTGCTCTTGTGTCTTTTTTTATTGGGTTAGCAGGTATAATTTTTGTTCCAGATGAGATCAAAAATAAACCATTGGATTTTGACAAAGGAACGATCAAGATAGGCAATTCAGTAATAAATGTAGAAATAGCAGAATCAGATGCGGAAAGACAAAGATGGCTAATGTTCAGAAATGAGGAATTTCCATTAAACTCTGCAATGATTTTAGTTTATCCTAAATCTGATCTCTATGCATTGTGGCTTTTAAATATTCAATATAACCTTGATATTATGTGGTTCAATGAAGAAGGAAAACTAGTTTATTTAATAAGAGATGCTAAACCTTGCGAGAATCCATTAGATCCTCATAATTGTACCTATAAAACAAATGTACCTGCAAAATATATTGTGGTATCAAATGAAGGATTTATCAAAGAGAATAATATTACAAGTTCATCAATTCTAAATATAATATCAATTTAATATCAATAATTATTAGATTTAATATTTATATTATTCTATTTAAATCAATAAAAGTGGCTATTTGTCTAAGTTTAAGATAAAATTAAAATATAAAATTAGTTGTTTATAACTTGATCTAGCCAGTTACCTTCATTGTCTGTAGTACTTTTTTCTATCTTATCTTTAGTTGGTTTTGAATAAATATCTGCGTTATTAGATGGAATATGTTGTTTATACTTATCAGTTTCAGCAGAATAGGAATGTTTAGTTTGTGTATTATCCGATGTAGAAGATACTGGTAAAGTTGAAGAATTAGAGTTATTTGTATTGGATGCAGTAACAGTTGTTGTTGTTGTTGTTGTATTGGGAGTATTAGTTATAGTAGGATTAACGGAATTTGTATTAGTATATGTTTTAGAGTTTTCTTTTTCTTCCTCTTCTGGTTGAATTGAATGTGGCAAAGGTAATGTATTTTCTAGATTTTGTTCTTCAAGTCGACCTTTTATATTATTAATTTCTTCTTTTTCTAAATTAATATGATCCATCAATTCTTTAGTATATCTTGTGACTTGTAAATATGTTTCTTCTGATATTTCGTGACTTTTGTATTGTAACTTAGCATCAAATAAAATTGATTTAATATTTTTTGTTGATCCGTTTAAATCATCTAGTCTTTCTTTTAATTTTTCATTAATAGATTTTTCTTTTTCCTCTAATTCGTGTAATTTCTTTTCATATTTAACATATACAATTTCAGCATCTTCCTTCATCGTATCATCTTCTTCAACTAAATGTTGAAGAGCTTTAATTCGTTTAAGTGTTAAATTTTTTTGCCTAAATAATTTTTGTGCATCTAATCTCCATTTAGGAATAAATATTACATAATCACCTTGTACCAATAGTTGTTCATATGATAATTGTTTTAGACCTGAATCACCACAATCTACACTAACAGATTCAATAGATCCATCAGTATCAGTAATAATGCCTACAACATTTCCCATTAATGTGCCATACATATCTTTAACTTGTTTACCTACAAATTCGAGCTTTAGTTCGCTCATGCCAATCCGTTAATAATTACATATAATGGTAAGAATGTCAAAATAGTTATATCATTTAGTCAGATAGTTTCTTTTACTACTTAACTCAATGTTTAAATTTAGACTTCTTAATTTTTTTAAAAAATAAGAAATTAAGCTATATAATAAAGAATATTATTAGCTATTATAACTTGTAATACAATTTTAAATGCCAAGGAAGTTGTTTGTTATTGGAGTGGGGCCAGGAGATCCTAACTATATAATTCCAATTGCTAAAGAAAAAATTCAGATATCTAAATACATTATAGGCTATAGATACACACTAAGAACTATTGAAAAGTTCCTTGATAAAGAAAGGCAACAGATTTACGAAATCACTATGAAAAACCAGGAATCAACATATCAAAAGGTATATGAAAATATGCAAGATAATGAATGTTGTACCGTTCCATTTACAGGAGATGTTAATTTTTCTGAATCAGAAGTTGTTGATCGTTTATTAGAGATTTTTGGAAATGAAAATGTTGAAATTATTCCAGGAATCAGTTCTATTCAAATTGCATCTTCAAAGTCAAGGGTTCCACTAGACAAGTCTTATATAATTACATTTCATGTAACTGGAAATATTCAGCAAAAAAAAATAGAGTTGATAAAAGCTGTATTAGATAATAAAAGTGTTATTTTATTGCCACGCCCTTGGCCGAATGATTTATCAAAAAATTTTATGCCTGCAGATATTGCATTATTTTTGAAAAATAATGGAGTTGATACAACAGAAATTGATGTCTGGGTTTTTGAATATTTAACAGATAAGGAAAAAGAAACTATTTTTAAAGGAAAAATGATTGATTTAGAAAATAAGACGTTCAGTGATCTGTCTGTAATGGTTATTGATCAAAATAAAAGGCAAACATATTTAGAATTTTGACAGTACAATTATTGTATAATCTTTAATGTTTATGTTATCCCTGGTAAGTCACTTTGGTTTATTGCTTTATTATAATAATTCATTTGTTTTTCCATAAACTTCTTTCGTTTTTCTTCTTCTTCTAATTCTGATAAATTAATAAATGATAAATTGATTATTTTTAATAAAACTTTTAGAATTTCTTGAGAAGTTTTAGGTTGAATAACATTTGGATTATCAATTTCTCCTAAGAGACAGATTCCATCTAAATTAAATTCTTGAGCTATTCCTAAAATTAATCCATTAAAACCAGTTATCTGTCCTTCATCTTCTAATATCTGCAAATTTAATTTATTTAACTCATTGATCATTTCTGGTTTATTTACTGCAGCATAGACTAATTTTTCTATTGAATTAATTGGCTTTAGAGATGCACCAAGCGAATATAGAATGTTGACATTGAACATTTCTGCAATTTTTAGAACTTCATAACATAATTCATATAATCTTCTTGGATCTGTAGGATTAAAATCTCCTGTAAAGAATATTATATTATATTCTGAATTTTCATAAAATTTATAACTTGATTGCACATAATTTATAATTCCTTTTTTATATGTTACAGATGGTGGCCAAAAAGAATATATTTCGGCAAAAATTTTGGCATTTATTTTCTTAACTAAGAAATTTAGGCATAATCCTGCTACATTCCCCATATCTGGTAATGCTGCTATAAGAATTGGGTTCTTGTTAAATTTCGGTTTATAATGAATTCTTACTCCTAACAATCTATCTATATTATTGTATATAATAATATAATTATATATAATTTTGAATTTATAATTAACTAAAAATAAATATCATAATGATAATTATCAATCAATTCACTTTTTTATGGAAGTAGATATTCGTCATCTTGTATTTTTGTAACACTATTCTAATATTTCATATTAAGTGATCAATAAAGTTTCTATAATGTTAGAGAATATATCGTAATTTCGCATTATTCTTTTTTAGGTATTAATCATCTTTAGGAATTGATCTAAGATATCTAGAACTAGTTTATCATCAATTAATATTAATTATCAATTATTTAAAATTGAAATTATAAATAAGCATAGGTTATTTAGAAATTTCTAAAAGTTGCTTTATCATATTCCATTCAATAAAGGCTGCAACTATCAAAATAGATACTACTATTACGATTTCTATTATAGTATATTTAAGCATCAACTTCCTAGAATTTTTTTTAAAAAGATCATAAACAAGCATTCCACTTCTTGATATCGCTAGACCATAAGAAAAAATTTCCATTATACCAAATGGAGTAATAAGAATTGCTAGTGGAGAAATATTCTGCAATGCTGTATTTTCTAAAGCCATTGCATTAAAAACTAATCCTGTACCAAATCCAGAAAATATTCCAATTCCTACACCAATACCAGGAATAAACATGGACAAGGCAATTAAAACATTGTTCTGGAAAATGCCAAATTCATTTATTCCTTTAATTTTTGTTTCAAATTGTTCTTTTATTAATGATGATTGTTCTTTTTCAATATTTACTTTAGCACCGATACTATAAGAAATAAGGAAGACTATTATACCAACAGCTAAATAATAGAGACGTTTCTTCAAATTTTATGTTAATATTATTTAACTTTAATATTTTTGTATTGAACTTATAATAGAAATGTAATTAAATAAGATAATTCTATCGTAATAGTTTATAGTTGTCTTTTCAGAAGGAGATATCAAATGCATTGTCTTATATTACTGCTAATGGATATCAAATACATCCTGAAGCATTTAGAGTTTTAAAAAATCTTAATTCAAATATCATGGATATAATTCAGAAAGTTGTAAGATTAAAAAAAACTCAAAATGATAATAGTAGTATTATTCTTATAGAAGATCTTCAAAATTTTTGTACTGTAAATATTTCAACAGAAAGCGATAATTTAACTGCTGCAGATTCAATAAAAATTTTGCATAAAACTTTAAAAAAAAATAATGAAATTCAAGACTTAAATGTATCTACACAAAAAAATATAGTTAATAAATCAACTTACAATGAATCATTTAAAATTATTTATGATTCTACCGATTATATTGATCCTGAGGAAGGAGTTAATGGATATATTTCTTTATTTAAAAGTAGATTTAGCAAGACTTTAAAAATTTTATCTTCAAGACCGGAAAGTAAACGTATCAATAAGATATCTTCTATAAAAAGAAGAATTAAACAAAAAGATAATAATAACTATTCAGAAAATAATCTTTCATCAAATGGAAATACATCCATAATTGCTGGCCTAGTAATGTCTAAACGATCTAAAAAAAATAATATTGAATTAGCTATAGATGATTTAACAGGAATAATTAATACAATTGCTTTAAATGAAGAGACAATAAAACTTGTTTCAAAGTTAACATTGGATCAAATGGTAATGTTAGAAATTGAAAATAAAGGAATAAATTATATTATAAAAAATGTTATTTCACCTGATATTCCGGATCATATCCCTCATAAAGGAAAATCAGAAGAATATGTCGTTCTCATCTCTGATTTACACATAGGCAGTAAGTATTTTAAAGAAAATGAATTTGTAAGATTCTTAAATTGGTTAAATTCATCAGATAGTGAAATTGTTTCAAAAATCAAATTTCTATGTATAGGAGGAGATTTAATTGATGGAGTTGGAATATTTCCCAATCAAGATAAAGAACTTTACGATAGTACTATATATCTCCAAATGCGCCATTTAACCAACTTATTAGAACATGTTCCAAAAAGAATTCAAGTATTTGTTATTCCAGGAAATCATGATCTTGGAAGAAGAGCTTTACCTCAACCTACTATACCAAAAAAGGATGCTGAAATATTATACAGTTGGAAAAATTTTACAATGTTAGGAAATCCTAGTTATATAGAGTTAAACGGTGTTAAAATTCTCATGTATCATGGTCAAGGACTTGATGATATTATTGCTACAATACCAGGATTAAGTTACTCTAATCCTGCTGATGCAATGAAAATCTTACTAAAAGCAAGACATTTATCTCCAATATATGGTCAAAGGACACCCATTTCTGCAGAAAAAGAAGATATGATGGTGATTACTGAAATACCTGATATACTTCATTCTGGACATGTACATGTAATGGATGTACAAAATTATCGAGGTACATTAATTGTAAATTCTGGAACGTGGCAAGATCAAACTCCGTTTCAACAAACTATGGGAATAATGCCTACTCCTGGAATTGCAATAGCGGTTAATCTTTCTACACTCCGTCCATTTCAAATTGATTTTAATCAATAGTTGTTGTTATTGTAGATAGTAGATGATCATCGTATAATGCTTCTTTAAGTGTAGATATGGGAACAGAAATTTTGATTTTTTGAGAGCGACCATATCTGCCCTGATTGACAATGTTAGTAGAAATTAATCCAAGTTGATCAAGTTCATTTATAATTTGAGTTATTCTACGTTGTGTAAGTGACTCATTATCTATATGTTTACATAATGAGGAGTAAATTTCATAAACTTCTCCTGTATTTCCATTTTTTGATTTTGCTATTGCTAGTAAAACAATTTTGGTATGAGTTGTAGAGTTTTTAATTATTTCAAAATTAGTATCTTTTTCTATTTTATATTGTGCTAGACGTATATGTTTTTCATGTACTTTAATATCCTTGTCTCTTTCGGCGATCTCTGCAGCAACACGAAGTAAATCAATTGCTTTCCTAGCATCACCATTATCTTTTCCCGCAATTGCCGCACATAAATTTATTGTTCCTTCGGTAACAACATCATCATGAAAAGCTAGCTTAACTCGTTCAGATAATATCTTTTGTAATTGATGGATTTTATATGGATTAAATACAATCTCTTCTTCACTTAAGCTACTTCTTACTCTTGGATCTAATTTATCCTTAAATGTTAAACTATTTGATATTCCAATAATGCTAATAAAACCAGTTTCCTGAAATTGTTCATTTGCTCGTGTAAAATTATAAAGTATATCATCACCATTTTTATCAACAAGTGAATCTATTTCATCTATTATAAAAATAACATGTAATTGTCTTTTTTTAATAAAACCAAGAATCCTATTTGTTGCTTCACCAAGGGATAGACCAGTAAAATATACTTGATTTTTTTTATCTGTTTTATTTATGTCCATTTCCTCAGCTATTTCATAAAGAACTTTATATGCAGTATTAGCAATTTTAGCATTAATAAAAACCACTGTAACTTCTATTCCAAGGTCTTGTGATTTTTCCTTAAATTTGTTAATTACGTTTTTAACTACTGCAGTTTTTCCAGTACCAGGTTTACCAAACAATAGTAAATTTGATGGTCTTGCTCCTTTCAATGATATAGATAAGGTTTGAGCAATTGTAGTTGTTTCCTCATCACGAAATTGTAATTTCTCCGGTACATAGTCTATAGTTAAAATTTTTCGATTTTTGACCAAAGAATTACCTTTTACTGCGTTTTCAAATATATTATCTAAAATATCATCACTCAAAATATCTCACCATTGTATAACCCCGACCCCCTTACTTTCTATTCCAATTTCAAATTTAAATTAACTAGTTAGTATTATTATTAACATGTTATTAACTATACAATATAAACACCTAAATCAATTAATTTAAACTATATTATTACTTAAAATTAATTGAAATTGAATTCAATTTAATCTTATATTGTTCCAAAAGAAACAATGGGGGACAGATATCGAGACATAAAGGTAACAATATCTTAACAATAATAGTTATATTATATAATTTTCTTAAAAAAAGAAATAATCTACCCCTTTATTTCTACTGCAGAGTTAGTGTAATGTTAAATTTGTTAAAAAGAAATAATCTACCCCTTTATTTCTACTGCAACTATAAATTTGTTTGATAAAGGAATTTTCATATTAACAATCATAAATAAACCATGCGTAATAACAATGGATTTTTGAGAATTTGAAACAATTGTTAAGATGTTAATAACTATTATTGTTATCGTGTTAAATCAAATAGAGTGTTATGAATAGAAGCTGATGATGATTTGAAATCATTTTCTTCTATATGTTCTTCAATATACTTTTTTCCTTGTTCTGTTAATCTGTATTTAAAAGGCTTTGTAGTTACGTCTCTATCTACGAATTTAAGATCATAAAGTTTTTTCATTAAGCGTGCTGTATGTTCTCTGGTTCTACCTATAGCATTTTTTATCTCATTAGATGTTAAAGATTCTTTTAAAAGAATTTTAAGGATATAGTAATTAGTTGCATTCTTTTTATCAGTTAAATCGATATGTTTGCTATTGTTTATATTCTGCTGTGATATTTTTGGATATATTTCACGTGGTATATCACTAGAGTGTAAACTCTGTGATGTTATTTTTGGTTTTTCTGTGATATTTTTATGATAGTTTGTTATATTAGTATCGGTATAAGATGTCTTTGATACTTGGGATAACACAGATTCAACTAGGTCTAATTTAATTTGTATATCGTTAATTTTGTGCGTAATAGTATCAATTTGTAATTGCTTACGATTCTCAAGTACATCTATAATCTCTGAATAATCGACCTTGGATGATGGTGGTAGAGGCTGATGTAAAGCATGTTTTGATTTTAAAAGATAAGATATTAAAAAGCCAATAATAAAAAAAATGGCTGTGATTATAAAATATTCAATATTGAGATCCAAATAATATCACGAGTATCACAATCTAATATATTTTTATCTAATTTTTTTATATAATATATCATCAATTAGATTTTACTAGTCTTTTTTATGATTTGATCTATTACTTGAATGACATCGGTTGGCATAGTGATATTAGTATTGTGATATAAATTTTGTTGTGATATATTATCAATTTGCTTGACTATTGATTCAATAATATTTATTGTATTGTTATCCATTAAGTTTAATATTCTAAATAAAAGTATTGTATAGATGAATCGATGATATTTTCTTTTACATTGTTCAACTTGTCTATAATATGCGCCCGAACTGATTTTCTTCTTAAAAAACTGATTATTGTTTTTGTTATAAATTATTGATATTTGTCGTTTTGTAAATAAATTTTTTTGAATTAATAAGGTTAAAAGATGATTAAATTCTAATTCATCATCTATATTAGTACTATACATATTTGTATAGTAATAATTTCTTTATAAAAACTTTAATAATAATAATAGAAAAACTTTTTTTTATTAAATTATAGTATATATTTATAATCTCGAAGATCTGTAAGATTAAAAGAAATAATTTATTTCTAAATGAATAGTAATTAAAAACCAAAAATATTTTTTAGGAGATATTATATTTAAATATGGTTCCAGAATATTTGAATAATGTAGAAAATTATATTTTAAATGAAATAAAACGATATGGTACTCTTTGCTTTCCATTAATTGATTCAGAAAATTCAACCGATGTTAGTTCTATAGCAAAAAGAGTTGAAGAATTAGGAGCATCTGCAATTTTAATTGGTGGTTCATCAATAATCGATCAAATTGAATTATCTAAAATAATTTCACAAATTAAATTATCTGTAAATATCCCCGTGATATTATTTCCTGGAAATGTCACTGGTGTATCACCAAATGCTGATGCAATTTTGTTTATGTCACTACTTAATTCAGAAAATCCATATTTTATCACAGGAGCTCAAGCATTGGGTGCTATAGGAGTTAAAAAATCTAAATTAGAAGCATTGCCAACTGGTTATCTCATAATTGGTGAAGGAACAACAGCATGGTTTGTAGGACAAGCAAAGGGGATTCCATTTCATAAACCTAACTTGGCAATAATGTATTCATTGGCAGCTCAGTATCTTGGAATGCGATTCCTATATTTAGAAGCTGGTTCTGGAGCAAATCAACATATAAGTCCAGAAATGGTCAAATCGGTACGTAAATACTACGAGGGAATATTAATTGTAGGAGGAGGCATTAGAAATTCTGAAATTGCTAAACATTTAGCAGAGGCTGGGGCTGATATTATAGTTGTTGGAACAATGATTGAAAATGATAATAATTGGGAAAAGAAATTGTCTGATATTATTCAATTAATAAGAAAATGATAAAAATGATAAATCAATATCAATTTTTAGATGAAAACTCAATAGAGGAATTACGTAATTTAAAAAGTCCTCTTTTTTATAATAATTACCATAATACTATTCTCGAATCATTAAATAAAATTTATCTAATAGCCAACGATGCGCGAATACAAGGCATTGATGCCTCTGATAAAATTGAGTCAAGGATAGTCTATGATTTAGCTGATAGAGTAGCTAAAATGCATGATATAAACATCACAAAAAGATTAAGAGATTTATTATCAGAAACAACTAAAGAAAAGGCAGCATTAAAGATTTCTGAAGAAATTGCACAAGGTGAATATAGTACAGAGGATTTACTAACTAGATTAGATAATGCAGTTAGAGTAAGCCTTGCTATAGTAACTGAAGGAGTAACTGTTGCGCCATTACAAGGAATATCGGATGTACAAATTAAGAGTAATGCGGATGGAAGTCAATATCTTTCCATATCATTTGCTGGACCAATTAGATCTGCTGGTGGGACAGAGGCAGCATTAACAATGTTAATAGCCGACCATGTAAGAAAAGCAGTTGGTTTGAGTAAATATCAAGCCAACTCCTTTGATGATGAAACAGGACGATTTGTAGAGGAATTACGTATCTATGAAAGAGAAGTCGGAAATTTTCAATTTAAAATCTTAGATGAAGATGTAATAAAATGTATTAGTAATTTACCAGTAGAATTAGATGGAGTAGATACTGATCCTGTAGAAATTGTTGGTCATAGAGGAATGAAAAGAATCAATACAGATAGAGTTCGTGGTGGTGCTTTAAGAGTTATGAATGATGGTTTGATTGGAAGAAGTAGAAAATTATTAAAAATAATAGATACCTTAGGTTTAGATGGATGGGATTGGCTAAAGGAACTTAAAGGAGCAATTCAAAAAGAAGGATCTAGTGAAGATGATACAGTACATCATAGGATGTCAGAAGTAATAACTGGTAGACCAGTTTTGTCAATGTCTAATAAAATTGGTGGATTTAGATTAAGGTATGGTAGATGCTATAATACAGGATTTTCCACAATAGGAATTCATCCTACTATTCCTATACTATTAAATTATGCAATAGTAGTAGGAACTCAAATTAAAATTGATACACCTGGAAAGGCTGCAACAATCGCATTAGTTGACTCAATAGAGCCTCCTTTAGTGAAACTAGATGATGGAACTGTAACTTATGTTTTATCTATAGAACATGCACATCAAATTCAAAATAGAATAGATACTATCCTTTATTTGGGAGATATTTTAATTAGTTATGGTGATTTTTTAGAAAACAATGCAAAATTATTTCCAGCATCATATGTTGAAGAAATATGGGCATTAGAATTACAAATGAAAATAAAGTCAATGTTTTCTAATAATAATTATTTTACTAATGATCAACACATTAATGAAATTCTAGAATATATTGATAAACAACAATTATTTAAATTAGCTAATAATCCTCTGGAAATAATTCCCACACTAAAAGAAGCATTTATAATTAGTAAAATATTGAGTATTCCTCTACATCCTAAATATTCTTTTTATTGGGAATCAATATCTGTAAATGAGATCATTTTACTAAAAAATGAATTTTTAAAAAAATCATTTATGGAAAAAAATAATGATTTAATTTATAATAAAGATAGTACTAATCAATATTATTATGAATCATTTTCAATTGTACATAATGAAACATTAAAAGATATACTAGAACGATTAGGTGTAACTCATTCAATAAAGACTTATAATAATAATTCATTTATAGAATTAACAGATTTAAACCAAATTAATTCTTTATTTTTGTTACTTTGTAGTAAACCAAATAACCAAGATAATTATAAATCAAACTCACCACTTGAATATATAATAGGAATATCTGGAATTTTGCTAAAACCAAAATTTTCTTCATCAATAGCTGTGCGTGTTGGACGGCCAGAAAAAGCGGCTGAAAGAAAAATGAAACCACCAGTACATGTTTTATTTCCAGTAGGAAATAAAGGAGGTCCTACACGGGATTTACTTAAAGCATCAAAAGAAGAAATTCTTTATACAGAAATAGCTAATAGATATTGTAAAATTTGTAATTTGTCATCAGTTGGTACTAAATGTAGAAATTGTTTATCTGAGACATCTATTAATTATATTTGTAGAATTTGTAGAGAAACAATTAAACCTGGAAGTAATAGTAAAAAAGAAGCAGCTAATAAATGTACTAAATGTAAAAGAGAAGGAAAAACATATTCTCCAGTGCAATATCCCCTTAAAAAAATGTTAAAAGAGGCAGAAAAAATATTGGAAATACAATCTAAAGAACCATTAAAAGGTGTAAAGATTTTGATGGGAAAAAATAAATCTGCTGAACCATTAGAAAAAGGAATTTTAAGACAAAAATATGATTTATACGCTTTCAAGGATGGAACAATACGTTATGATGCAACTAATGAACCATTAACTCATTTTAAGCCTAAGTGGATCATGACTAATGTTGATAAATTAAGGAAATTAGGGTATTCGAAAGATTTTCATGGAAAAGATTTATCCAATGAAGATCAATTATTAGAAATTTTCATTCAGGATGTAATATTACCTATAGATACTGCAAATCATTTACTTCAAGTATCTAAATATATAGACAAAGAACTATTAAAATTATATAAACTTGAACCATTTTATAATGCCTCGTGTCTAGAGGATTTAATAGGTCATATAATAATAGGACTAGCTCCACATACATCCGTGGGAATCATAGGAAGGATTATAGGATATACCAATTCGCAAGTTTGTCTAGCGTCTCCAATGTGGCATTCTGCTAAACGTAGGGATTGCGATGGTGATGCAGATTCTATTATGTTATTAACGGATGTATTCTTAAATTTTTCAAAAGAATTTCTTCCAGATAAAATTGGAGGGTTGATGGATGCTCCTTTATTGATTCAACCCATTGTTCTACCTCATGAAGTACAAAGACAGGCTCTAAATATTGATGTTACTTCAACTTATCCATTAGAATTATATGAAAAATCATTTGAATATATAAAAGCAGAAAATTTATCAAACAATATTGATATTATTAAAAATAGAATTGGGTCTGAATTACAATTTTATAATTATTATTTTACTCATTATACTAATACATTAACTACAGAAGAAAAACGTAGTGCATATTCTAGACTAAGTACTATGAATGAAAAATTAGAAATGCAGCTTTCAACAGCCAAATTGATTAGTGCAGTTATTCCAGATGAAGTGGCTTCTATGGTTCTTACTACTCATATTATACCTGATATAATGGGAAATATGCGTTCTTATTCATCACAAGCATTTAGATGTACTAATTGTGGAGAAAAATATCGCAGAATACCAATAGCAGGTAAATGCCTGGTATGTGATAATAATTTAATTCAAACAGTCACAAGAAGTTCTGTTGAGAAATATGTATATATTGCATTAGATATACGTAAAAGATTCAAAATGAATGATTATCTTTCAAGTAGAATTGAATCCTTAGTTATGGAATTAAATTATGTATTCAAAGAAAAAGAAGTCCAAAGAAATCCTCAATCATCAATTTTTGATTTTATGGATCAATAAATATTATTCTATTTCTATAATAGTATATACTTAAATTATTTTATAATAAAGAATTTTGTCTAGTATAAACAAAACAAATGGATATTATTTATTATATTTCAATAAATTTATTATGATATATTAGAAAATCTTGTATATTTATTCTAGATTATTAAAAGTTATAAAAAGAATTTGTTTTCCTTGAATAAAATTTAGAAAAATTCAAAGATATTAGACATGAACTAGACTAATATATTTATAAGCTTCAAGTTGTCCATCAAAGACATAATTTAGTTTTTGATATTGTTTCTTAAATTCTATAACATCTTTTTTAACATTATTAATATCTACTTTATCAATAACAACTCTTTTAATAAAATTAGCTATTTCTATCATTTCACCTTCTTTCATTCCTAATCTTGTTATTTCATTAGCCCCTATTCTGACACCACTAGGATGCATATAATGTCTTCCTGCCTTGATATCTCCTGGAAGTAATTGTCTATTAAGAATTATATTAGCATTTTCCAAATCCTCTTCAATAGTTCCACCATCATTATATTTCGAAACATCTACTGCGATCTGATGTGATTGTGTATAACCTCTTTTTTCTCCTAATACTGTAAATCCACAATCTACCAAACTTTCTGCTAATTGTTTAGCATTTTTTATAACTTGTTTAGCATAATCCTTTCCAAATTCCAATACTTCTGCTAATGCAACAGCTTTACCAGCTACATGATGTAAATGATGACTACTTGTATTACCAGGAAATATGGATTTTTTAATTGTCTCTGAATGTCTTTCTAATGAAAGGATAATTCCTCCTTGAGGTCCCCATAATGTTTTATGAGAACTCATAGTCATGGAATCAACTCCTTCTCTTAATGGATCTTGGAATTCACCTCCTGCTATTAATCCCGCAACGTGGGCCCCATCATAATTAATAAACATTTTATGATCATGCATAAAATCGGCTAATTCTTTTACAGGATGTGGAAAAAGAAATAAACTTCCTCCAAACATAGCTAATTTCGGAGGTTTACCATTTTTAGTCAAATCCAAAATCTTTTTTTTAGTCAAATCAATATCAATTGTCATCTCTTCTTTTGAAAAAGGGAAATATTCAATATTTAATCCACATACATGACCTGCTGTACCAAAATGTTCTTTCTTTCCATGAGAAATATGTCCTCCATTTGGGATAGCTGTAGCTATCATTGTATCTCCTGGAAAAGTAAATCCTGAATAAACTGCTAGATTTGCAACTACTCCAGACGTTGCACGACAGTCAGCAAATTCTGCATTAAAAACTTTCCTTGCAAGTTCATTACAGATTATCTCAACTTGATCAATAAAAGTACAACCAGCATATACTCTTTCACCGGGCCATCCTTCAGCATATCTATTTCCAAAATCAGATATTATTGCCTCTCTTACTGCTGTACTGGGAATATTCTCACTAGCAATTAATGGAATAGAATTAGCAAACCAATCATGATGGCTTTTCATTAACTCAAAGATTTTTTTATAGGATTCCACTGCACTCATTATTACAATTTTTGAATTTCTTTCCTAATTTAAAAATGTTGTATTAAATGCAATTCTATATAGTAAAAGTTAAAAATCTGTAATTATTGAGATCTTTGAAAATTACTTTTGATAAAACTATTTTATCCCAATTAGGTTTCTATCATATAGTAGTTACACTTTTAGTATTATTTTTTATTGTTATCATTTTTTAAATAAATACTTGTATATTCTTGAATGTGTATAACCATTTTATCAATACTATTTTCATTATCTAATAACCCTAGTAAATTTAAATTTATTTAATTATTGAAAATGAATTTATTAGTTAGTTGTGAAATTATCTTGTATCATGTCTAGTTCATTAGAACTATTTGTTAAAAATATTGATATACTTTTCTTTGGTAGCATGCCTTAATTTTACAACCATATATATCTACTTAAAATTCAATAAGGATCAATGGATAAATCTTTATTTTATCCTGTAAGAGAACCCACTTATCAAA
>DASVFI010000246.1:0-2136 GCA_036380115.1 Nitrososphaeraceae archaeon
GCGATAGCATAAATTCCGCACATAATGAGAATCAAAATTGCAATACAGATTAAATACAAATAATTTTTCAAATTTTGCTACCTTGACAAGACCTTCTTCTAATTTTCAAGTGGTTTTCGTTCATCTTGTTTAATTTCTCATAAGATCTGAATCACTATTCTCTATTCCCATTTTATCTATGTCGTCTATATTTATCTATGGCAATGCTTTTTTCTGAATGAAATTTAATAATGTAAGTTGATCTTTATTATTGTCTTTGATCTTTTTTTTCGACATGTATCTGTTTTCATCTAGATGAGGGAAATCAAACAACATGCCTTTCTCCATTACCTTTTCCTTTAGATTTTTTTGTATAGTATCTGCATAAATTTTATCCACATAAAGATTATAACCTTGTCTCATGGGTTCCTTAAAGTGATAAAGTTTGGTATACTGTCTGATAACTTCTGTTTCCTTTTTATTTACCAGTTTGAATACAATTTTCATTCTTTCCCAAGTATCTGATCGAAGTCTTAACGGGGCTCCAAATACATAATGGACACCTGAATTGAAGCAATTATCTATTATTGACTCAATCTCATTTAACGAATCTGTAATTAGCGGAAGTATTGGATCGATATTTACAGCACAGCGAATTCCACGGTCACTAAATCTTTTTATCACTTTAAACAGTACAAATGAGGGTGGAGTCCCAGGTTCTATTATTCGTCGGATATTTTCATTACATGTTGTAATCGACCACACTAGAAAGCAATTATGTTTGTATTGTTCATGGAGTGTAAGATCTCTAGATATTAATGCGGATTTTGTGAATACATAGTAAGGTATATGGTATTTCTGCAAAATTTTAACACACCTTCTTGTTAATTCAAACTTTAATTCTGCTGGTTGATAAGCATCGGTGGCTGAGGAAATCATAACAGGTTGTACACTTGGTAACTTCCAAGCTAATAATTGACTTTCTAATATTTCAGGAGCATTACTTTTTGCATAAATTTTATCATAAAATTCTGGCGACCATTCATAAGTAGCATAACAGTATCCGCATCTGTGCTGACATCCTTGGTACAAATTTAAGGTGTTACCTTTGTGGTTATTTACAGTAAATGGATGAAGAATTGATTTACTCTTCTTACTGTTAAACACAGGCGCACTTTTGCTATACCAAGAATCCATTATAATAATTAAATATCATCGAACAGATAATTAAATTTATACAGTTTTATTTAAGAGTTTTATACTGATTCTTTACATTATACCTATCCTGTCATGTCCTGTTCGCTCCTCTCCTTGATGTCCTAGGGACTCCTATAACAGGATAAAGTAATGAAATTAATTGTTTGTACATGTTTGATGATAAAGTATAGAAACGTCACTGATTTATTGCTCACATAATTGTAAAAGTTCGAATGGCATAACAAGGATGTCTTTTCCCTCAATTGCTGTAGAGTCAAAGTCTCTCTGGATAGTTCTTCTTTCTGGCCGGTTGTTACTAAACCAAGGTGAACACTGCTATATAACAGCGATAATTTCCAAAACGTATTTAGGATGTGGCTATGAACAAGAGAGCAAATTTCATGTGGGTTAATCTCTTTATATCAACAAAAATAGTTTGTCATCGCCTTTGTGACTATTTTATCAATGATTCTACTATTTTAACTGTCTATATTTATTACAAGGTATTTTTAATCGATTGTCGTATTAAGATTTGCATATATTTTATAATGTTTGATTTAATCGTGACGGCTTTAGTTCGAAGACAAAAAGTAAAAGTGAAAGAGTATAAAACGCGCTATGATAGTGTGTATGACTCACTACTTTATCTAAAAAACCAGCCAATCCCACAAACTAAATACAGGATTTCAACAAACAAGCATACACTCTCATCATTATTATCTTATCAATTTATTAAACCTGTTACCAACAAAAACCTAATATTGCATAGCAAGTACACGGATGTTCCTCACTATGTAATATCTTCCAAAGGAATTGAATATATTAAAAGATACGAATCGCTTAAACAGTTATTTTAATACATTACAAAATTATAATTTTAAGCTGTTAAATGGTTTATTTATACCAGAAATTTACCATGAAAAAGAATTTATTTATTCCATCATGTCATTTTTTTATAAG
>DASVFI010000247.1:0-39782 GCA_036380115.1 Nitrososphaeraceae archaeon
TTTGATAAGCTTGCTACAATATATTGTTTTTAAAGAAATATAATCATTTAAGAATATTTTTAATGCTAGAATTCCCTAGTCAATTTAAAGACTTCCTAGTTTTACTAAAAAGGTAGTATCAAATGACTATTTATAAATACAATTATCATTATTTATATGTGGAAATATCTTTAAAAGAAAATGAACATTTTTCATTCTCTAATAATAATACAAATTTATATATAAATGAAAAAGGTATGGAAGTCGTTATTAATGCAATTTTACAGATGAATATTTTACAGAGAAACTTTCTACCATAGATATTGCTGCCGAGACAATTGATGTGCTTTTGGATAACGATATAAGTAGAAAAATAATGTTCGAAACCATAAAAGAAAATCCAGAATACAAAGGACAAATGACAAAAATATTATCAGAAGAGGATTAAGTCAGACATTGTAACAGATCTTTATCTTTCCTTTTTTAGTGATTACTAAATATTAAATGAAAATTGTTCTGATAGAAAATATTCTTAAATTGATTCTGCCTTTTCACGGTTTCGTTCCTTAATTCATCAATACTTTTTGAATACAAGGTCTTTGAGAATTAGTAATTAGAATAATTTTTTATTTAATCTTGAATTTTATTTATCTCACTATTATCAGTAATGCTTTGGGTCACATTGTCTAAATCGCCTATAAATTCGAATAATCTGGAAATATAATTATTGGTAGACGATGGAGATAAGCGCCGGGAGAGGGATTTGAACCCTCGAGACCTTTCGGTCACAAGCTTACTTGACAATTCCAGGCTTGCGCCCTTCCAGGCTAGGCTACCCCGGCAATATTCATTTAAATTAAAATAAAAGAATAAAATGGAAAATATAATCTATTGGATAAGGTTTTACGGTATTATTATTTTCAATAAGATTAATAAAATAAAAATAAGGCATAAGGAAAAATTTTATCGAGATGAATAGCTCAGAAATTTCTCAATTTTGTAAAAAAAATAATCATATAGAATGTAATGATTGTATGTGTAAATGTCACATCCCCGGGACTATGGAAAATTTAGCAAAAAAAATTGCTAGATTAGATAAAAAAATCCCAGGAATAGGAGAGACTATTTAATTTATTATATTTAAAGAAAATTATATCAATAATCATTAATAGAATTAATTTTAAAATACGCCATAAAGTATTTGGTATTTATTTAACAAAAGTATTGTCTTATTTCCAACCTTTCGGGTATGTAGTTGGTTTCATAATCAATCGTTTCATGGTAAATGCAATACCACTTTTCTGAGAAATAATATCTTCTACGTTCATAAGGGATTGAGCTAATCCTACTATTTCTCCTTTTAAAGTATATATTCCTACTAAATCACCATTTTGAATTTTTGGTGAAAGTTGAGTTATTCCTGGAATAGCTAATGGTGCACCGTGACAAAGAGCATCAACAGCAGTATCTCTAATAATAACTGAAGGAATATCAGTAAAACATATTTCAACAGGTTTTACCAAATTTCGGATCTTTTCTTCATCATTTTTTTCTTTATAAAGATGAAATGCATTATACAAATCATGGAGTTTGACTAGACCATCTCGTTCAAAAAAATTACTAACTCGGGTTCTACGAAGTTCAACCATAGTAGCACCTGAACCTAAAACTTCACCAATATCATAGATAAGTTTTCTTATATATGTACCGGCTTGACATAATATTCTCAACAAAATAAGATTTTCCCTATCTTCTAGATATTCTAATTCATAGATTCTTCGTATTCTAGTCATTCTCTTTACTGCTGATCTCTGAGGGGGACGTTGATAAATATCACCATGGAAATCAGATAATATTTTTTCTATAGATTTTCTTGTATAGTTTGAATGAACCCTAGCTAGGGAAAAGTATTCTTTTGGGCCTAATAACAAAATGGAAAGTGCTTTGGTACCTTCACCAAGTCCCATCGGTAATAAACCTGTTGCGCCTGGATCTAATGTACCACTATGTCCAGATTTATCTATATTTAACATTCGTTTAACCCAAGATGCAATTTCATGACTTGTAGGGCCTGCTGGCTTGTCAATCAATATTAAACCATAATCAAATAATATATTCATAGGACGACTAAATGGATAATAACCATATTTATCATCAGTCATACTATCAGATAATTTTAGTAAATTATCTTTTTGAATGAGTTTTTCATTATTTTTTAAATCCATCGTTAAAAATACTGTAATAACAATATTAATAATTTTAATCTTTCAATTTTAACTAGTTTAATCAAATACTTAAATTTTTTACGATGGATTTCGATATTAAAATTATAGACTCTAGATCTAGTAAATCGGTATCTAAAACAAAATCAAAAACAGAAAGGTCCTTTCCAAACTCGTAGCCATATAAATTATGGTAGATAAGAACATTATTATCATCACGTTGTTGAATTACATCTCTGGCCTGTTTAAAGTTTAAGTTATCTCTCTTTGCCAATCGTTTGATTCTGTTACTTCGAGAGCCTTTTAACCAAATTTTAATTGATTCTGGAACCAACCATGGCAATGTGTAACTAGTCACTACAACTTTTCCCATTCTTACTATCTCAACCAATTTTCTATCTACTTCAATATCAAAATAGGAATTCGACTCTCTCTCTACCATAAAATTTTTTGCCTCTTCAGTATCCCACCAATCATTTCCAGATACCATATATCCTTTCTCTGCAGCTAACATTTTCAAGACATCCCCCCCATTGTAATGTTTATACCCAAATTCTCTCGCTAATTCTGTAGCAATAGTTGTTTTACCTACTGCTGGCCACCCAGATATAACAATACTATTTAATATCTTATTTTTATAATTAGGTGTATTCATTTTAAGTCAGGCTTGGCATTGAAGTTTTGGTTATTTTAGCAATTATGCCGCTTGTTCCAAGAGAGGTAATAAGAAACCAACCCCATAGAAAAAGCTCCCCAGCAACATTGCAGGCACCTTTGGGTTCACCTTTTTCATCAACGACGCTATCTAATTTTACATTCTCTTCACTACACATAAGATAGGGAATATGAAGTGGCGAAAGGGCTACTGTTTGGCCAAACAGAGCAGGGAATACTAAAATCCATAGCATAAAAGAAGGTATCATATAGAGCATCATGGGACGCATTTGTTGTTGTTGCATTTCTAAACTCATCTTATTAACATAGGCTTGTTTTTTCTTTAACTCACTGATTCTTACTTTATCCTGTTTTCTAATAGCGTCAGTGTATTCTTTTCTCCACTGATTTGTTTCTTTCATAACATTTGATAATCGATCAATATCAGTAGTTTTCTTTCTTAATACCGCAAAAGCAAAATTCAGACCAATAGCAATTAAAGCAGCTACGAGCATACTAGAAAATAAATCTGGAAATATAGGATGTTTGGTATATGCAGGCGTAAGTCCAGGAATCTGTAAAATTAGGTCATTTAAATCCATGTTATTCGTCTTTTTTTGATGTATCCAATATTAATGAAACCATTTTTTGTGTACAATCTGTGATAGAATTTTCATGATTTGAAAGGACTTTGAATGGAGCTCCAGATATTATTGAACAGCATGAAATTAGCATCTTTGACACATCAATATCATTTTTAATAGAATCCATTGATATTATATCTCTATCTCTGGATGAGTCATTTTGTCTTCTATGATAAATTTCCTCAGGATTTGCAGTGATTAGTATCAAATTAGTTGGTTTTAGATTGTTTAATAAATCAAAAGGTAATCCTGGATAATATCCTTCTTTAGTGTTTATAAATAAATGAGTGTCAATCATTACAACATCAGCATTTATTTGTGAAATTTTTTCTGCAGCAAGATTTTGTAATTTTTTCTGTTCAACGATAGAAAGGCGCCTTATTTCATCTCTATTTTTTATGTTTAACTTATTTGCTTCTTCTAACATTATTTTTCCAAATTCTGCAAGAATGGTTTTGACACCTTTTTCTTCAAGTGTATTTTTAACACTGGAGACAACGGTAGTTTTACCTACCCCAGGTATACCTACTACAACTATCCTTTTAGTCTTTTCTTCCAATCAAAGCCGCCAATTTAGGCATAGTAGTATCTACTTTTTCTCTTATCAACAAGTTATAATAGTTTACAAGAATATCTACCATCAACAATAATCCAATACCACCACCAAAAAGACCAAGAACATCTGAAACTGATGCCAATAATCCAATTGCTACACCTCCAATTATAGTTACAGAAGGAATATATTTATCTAAGACAGTTTGAACTGAATTCTGGGATCTTCTGAAACCAGGTATTTGAACATCTGCATCTAAAAGATTTTTTGCAGCTGCTTTTGATGAAAGACCACCTAATTCTACCCATAACCGTCCAAATACTGTAACAATAGCCGTTATAAAAATAATATTCAATACAGCCCTCATTGGATCTTGAGCAACTATATCCAGTCCTCTTGGCGTAGTAATATAATATAATAAGCCTCCTGTAGGGGTCTGTTGTTGTGCTGGATCGAATTGAGCTATCCAATTAAAAAAAGGATTATCATTTTCCGGATTATAGTTTGCCCATAACATTTGACCCATAAAAATTGCATTGGCAACCAAAGCGGTGGTTAAAATTACCGGAATATTAGACACATAAAGAAGCTTAATCGGATAAACTGCAGTAAAGCCTCTATATTTAGTCGAAACAATTGGAATATCAATATGGATACCCTGGGTGTAAACTAGAAGCGACAAAACACCTCCTGTCAAGATAAGAGTAAAGATACTAGGCAATTGACCACTCCTAAAGAAGGTTTCAGAAAGATCTCCAGTAGCTGCAGAATCAATTACAAAAGGAATAATTCCTACTGGCCCATCTGGTCCAGCAAGAGGACTAAAGACACTCCAAAAAATAGTCTGAGCCACGCCAGCCATTATAAACAAGCTTATGCCTGATCCTAATCCCCACCCTTTTTGAATTAATTCGTCTAAAAGCATAACAATAAGACTAGTAAATATCAACTGTGCTATCAAAATGGGTATAAAATCAGGTGAAGCAACCAAAGGTCCATAGACACTTGCTCCATAGAGACCTCCTTCCGCAACAATAACAATTATAGTTACAATTTTAGTTGCTGAAGTAAAGAGAGCTCGATCATCAGGATTCTTAAAATTTAATTTTAAAATATCCGATCCTTTAAGCAATTGCATAAGTAATCCTGCCGTTACAATAGGTCCTATTCCAAGTTCTAGTATCGTTCCTTGCTGTGCGGCAAAAATAACACGTGCAAATGCAAGAAAATCAAATTGGGGTTCATCAGTCACACCATAAAGTGGAACTTGACCCATAACTAGATAGGCAAAAACTGCTATTCCACACCATACAAATTTTTCTGTTAGAGTTATCTTCTTCTTTGGTTTTTCTACTTGTGGAATATACCTTGAAATTGATTTTACTGATTTACGAATAAATCCTTCATTCTGAATGGTACTCATTAGAAATTACACTGCCTCCAATTGCTTGAATTTTTTCAACTGCACGCCGAGAAATTTGTTCTACCCTGACATTCATCTTTGTTGTTACTGTACCTCCTCCTAAAAGCTTATTAATTCCCAGATTAGTTAAATCTAAAGTTCTGCTTTCAGAGTCGCTTTTGACATGTTTGGTATACAAAAAGTCTAAATCTTTAAGATTTGCCCATTTTTTTACAGAAATCTTGTGATGAGATTTGGATTGAGGATGTCCAAAATGATTAGGTTCTTCAATAACAGTACGTATCCAAAAATGTTTATGTTTACCTGCCTGTCCAACTCCCCCTCTTGATCCCGATTGCCTATGTTGACCTATTTGTCCCCAACCACAATATCGGGTTCCGCGTTGTCTCCTACTTTTTCTAAATCTAGTAGCCATAATCAAGACTCCTCAATTTTTTTTCATGAATAAAAAAGATTAGCGAAATCATCATCATTCTTCCATTAATAAAATTTTGTAGTATTTATATCATTCTCCTAACTAGGTCGATTAATTCATTATTTTCTCCCAATACACCTTTCTGATTATACTGAGTTTTTATCTTCCGTTTGAATCCGCCTTTAGGGGGACTTAACGAAAACCAAGGTTTAAGATCTTCAATATCTGATAAACCAATATTATTTTTATGAATGGCATTAGCTAAATCATCAATATTTTTATAAGTAGATGGAAGAGATGACTGATTTAATGCATGGAATCCTTTTTTCCTTCCTCTTGTTTCTAAAAGATCTTTAATAATGGATTCATCAACAGATTTCCAAGCAACAATGTCTTTCACTTTACGTAACATTCCTAAAGTTTGATGATTTTCTGTGATTAATGTTGCATTAAACTTTTTTCTCAAGTTTAGGCTTTCCAAGGTTTTTTCTGCCCAACTTGGAATATTTACCAAACCACGAATTCTAATAACTAGATAGACCATATTTTATCATCTTATCCTGCTGCAAATGTGCTTCTTAAGGCATTGAATATAGCTTTTGTAGTTGAAGCCATAGTATTTGTTGAACCATACGATTTAGTCCAAGCATCTTTTAAACCAGCCAATTTTAATAGAGTTTTGATATTCTCTCCTGCTACCAAGCCCAATCCTCTTGGACCAGGTAGAACCTCAATTGTCACACTTCCACCTTTTCCAGATACTTGGAAAGGAATTGAATGTAATTGATTACATCGACATTCCCAACTTCCACATCCTAACTTAAGTGGTATAACATTTAGATAGGCAGCATTGGTAGCTTTATCAATGGCATTTCGCATTTGTGCAGCTTTTCCCTTACCTATTCCAAACCATCCACCCTCATTTCCTACAGCAACCAACGCATTAAATCTTGTTGATTCACCAGCATCAGTTTGTTTTTGAACAATTCCTACATGAACTACTTGACTTTTCATATCTGGAAGCAGTTGTTTTACAATTTCAGATTCTTGAATTCGCATTCCGTTTTCAAAAACTTGTTCCATCGAAGATATTTTTCCACCTGCAACTAACATGCCCAACGTAGTCCGTGGTTTCCATTCGACTTGTTTTTCTTGTCTAGGAGATTGATAACGGCTCATTTATGTAGACTCCCTCGTGATATGATCTTTTACCTCTACTTTATTTTTATCATTGTGTTCTATTTGATTATTATTATCTTTTGTAAAGTTTTGAATATCGAGATTCATTATTTTTTCCTTAAACTCCTCAAAATGAGATTTATAATTCTCGGGATTTAAACCATTTTTTATAATAGTCGAAAATCTTTTATTATAAGTTTCAGAATCAGTCTTTAAAGATGATGCATAGTTAGCTATATGTTCCCCAGAAAGACGTTCAATGCTAGGAAAAGAATCTTCTGAGGATGGTATTTCAATTCCACCATCAATTATGCCTTTTAGACATGCTGATAATCTTTCTGTAAATGCATCTTTGCCAGTATAAAGTATAGCATTATCAATTCCCTTAAAAGATGCTTTTTTACCTAATAATAAACCTGTCAAGTAACATGCGGGAAGAGAATTTAATGATCCCTTCCATCCAAGTTTTGCTAAATTGGTGCTATGAGCAGAAGTAATTACTTTATCTCCTGTAATAGAAGGTTCTAATACTTGAGTTAAAATATTCTGATTGGTTACTTTTATAGTTATAAAACGCTTTTTACTTAATAATAGAGATGAGCGTTTATGATAGTTTGTTTTTCTTTCTCTAATCCTTTTTAATGTATGTATATAACTCATTACAGTTCTTTCTCCAATTTTTTAATAATAAATGCAGAATTTTACAGCACTTATAAACGTTTTATTAAGATAAATTTGTCGATTATTTGATTTTTTCCATAATACTCATCCTGTTCGCAATTAATGCAGCAAATGATCCTGCTCCTATTCCATTATCAATATTTACAACAGTTAATCCAAGTGCACAGCTTTGAAGCATCGAAGATAAGGCAGCAATACCATGAGAACCGAAACCATAGCCAACAGAAGTAGGAACTCCAATAACAGGAACATTTACACATGATGAGACCAAAGAAGCTAAAGCACCTTCCATACCGGCAACAACCACAATTGCTTGTACATTCTCTGACATCATCTTTTCAAGGGTTGGAAATACTCTATGAATTCCTGCAATACCAACATCATAAGAAATAATAGATTCGCAATTCATTGCTTTGGCCATTAATCTAGCCTCTTCTGCTATCCCAATATCAGATGTACCACCTGAAATTACTCCTATTTTGTAATAATGACATTTGATTGTAGCAATTGTTGATAAGAGTATAGTAGAACTACTTTTACCGATTTCAAAATAGAAATTCTTTTTTTTTACAAAATCTATTATTTTTTTAATATGTTCCTTTTTAATTTTACTTACAACTAATATTTTATTTTTGCTAAGCACTTTAGATATTATTTTTGTTATATCAGAGTAATCCTTATTTGCTGCATATATTACTTCAGGAATTCCTTTTCTGAATCTTCTATTAATATCTAATTTTGCAATATTTTTGCCTACGTTATGAATATAAGAAGAGGTAATTTGTCTTTCAAATTCCTTTATCGAGAGATTTCCATTATTATATTCTTTTAATAATTCTTCAAATTCCATTACTTTATATCTGACTGCATAAATTTTATTGCTTCTTTTACGCTTGTAACTCCTAAATCAAAAATTTTTCTTTCAGATTCGTTTAATTGTAATTCAATAATTTTTTCAATACCATTTGATCCTAAGACTACTGGAACTCCTATACACAAGTCAGATATACCATATTCTCCTTCTAAATAAGTAGAAACAGGTATTACTTGTTTTTTATTTCTTGTCATACTTTCAATCATTGTTGCAACTGCATTTCCTGGGGCATACACAGTAGCTCCTTTTAGTGCAATAACATCGGCAGCTACTTTTTTTGTTCTTTCAAATATTTCTTGAGATTGTTCATTAGATAAAAATTCATTTAAAGGAATTCCACCAATAGAAGAAAAACGAATCAATGGTAACATATTCTCTCCATGTTCACTTATCACCATAGCTTGAATTGATTCCCTTGAGCAATCAGTAATATCATGAATAAAACTTTTAAACCTAGATAAATCTAGCATACCGCCCATTCCAATTACTTTATTTTTCTTGAAACCAGTTGTTTTTAAAGCAAGATATGTCATTGGATCTAATGGATTAGTAACAACAATTAATGTTGCATCATTAGCATATGCTGCAATTTTATTGGACACATCCTTTACGATACTAGCATTTTTACTTAATAAATCCATTCTAGTCATTCCTGGTTTTCTTCCTATACCTGCTACAAGTACAACAAAATCCGAATTCGTCATATCCTCATAACTATTTGATCCTTTTACTTTAGAATCTATTCCAAGTTCAGATAATTGATGATTAATATCCATTGCTTCACCTTGGGGAAGCCCTTCAATTACATCTAACAATAAAATATCATCTAATTCTCTTAGTCCACAATTTAATGCAACAGATGCACCTACTCTTCCAGATCCTACTATTGTAATTGTCATAAAGTGGATTATTTTTAGATGAATTATAAGTTTACTAAAGGCTTACTGCAAAAAGGTTAAATTTTTATTTAGTAATTAAAAAAAAGTAATTTTAATTTATGTTTAACTATTACTGTAAACAATAGGGATAATGTCCAAAATTTCAATAATTGACGCCCAGCTTGCTGGCTTATCAGGAGATATGATTTTATCTGCTTTAATAGATTTAGGAGCAGATAAAAAAAAAGTAATTGATTCGATATACAAATGTGAAAACATTCTTTCAGGAAGCAAGATAAAAGAAGCTAGGTTCGAGAAAGTAAATTCTAATGGATTCAACGCTACCAGGTTTTGTTTTGAATATAATGAGAAAGTTTACAAGAAAAAAGGAATTGATATGGTTAGAGACTTAACTAAGTCCATAGAATACTTAGATTTAAAGCCACGTTCAAAGTCTTTTATTTTGGACTCACTAAAATCTTTGATAAATGCAGAAGCAACTATTCACGGAGAGCCTGTAAATGAAGTTCATCTTCATGAAGCTTCGAGTATTGATACTTTTGTTGATTTAATTGGTTGTGCGATTGCATTAGAGGATTTAAATATTTTTGAATCAAAAATATTTTCAACTTATATTTGTATAGGAAATGGTCTAACTACTTTTTCCCATGGAACGATACCTAATCCTACAAATGCAGTTTTGGAAATTTTTAGAGGAAAACCATTTGTTCTAGTTGGCAATGATCTAGGAGAAGTTACTACTCCCACAGGCGCAGCAATGTTAGTTAACCTATCTTGTGAATGTATCAGTTATTATCCACCTATAATTCCAGAAAAGATAGGTCTAGGAGCAGGTCATAAAATCTTAAACAATACCCCTAATATTCTTAGAATAATTCTAGGGAAGAACCCACTTAGCTTTGGTTTAAATAATGAGAAAATGTTTTTAATTGAAACAAATATAGATGATGTTGATGGGGAAATTATTGGTAATTTAATAGAAGTTTTGATGAACGAAGGTGCAAGGGATGTAACGGTTATTCCTGGTATAACTAAAAAAAACAGACCTGTAAATATAATAAGAGTTCTTTCTGATAACTTTAAGCGGGAAATTCTTGTTGAAAGACTATTTAAAGAAACTGGAACTTCAGGAATAAGAATTAATGAATTTAATAGAATAACTCTGGAGAGAAACATAATAATTATGCAAGTAATTGTTAATAAATCTGAATATAATATCAAAGTAAAAATAACAAAAGATTCATCAAATAACATAATCAATATCAAACCGGAGTTTGACGATTTAAAGAAGATATCGATATTGGAAAATAGTTCGTTAAAAACAATCCAGGAAATGGTTATGTATCAAATATATAAAAAATTTAAGGCGAGTAATAATGAATAGCGAGGAATGTCTTTTACAATTAAAAGACTGGTTTATTAAAAATACAAAAGGAAATGTATTCATCGCACTCTCCGGAGGAGTTGATAGCGCAATAGTAGCATTTGCGGCTAAAAAAGCAATTGGCGAAAAAGCAATTGCCATTACTGCAAATTATAAGACTCTAGCATTATTTGAACTTGAAGATGCCAAAAGAGTGGCAAATGAGATAGGAATTCACCATATAGTAATTGAATATAATGAGCTGGAAGATCCGAACTTTGTCAAAAACGATATGCAAAGATGTTACTATTGTAGAAAAAGTTTAGGTGAACATATCAAAACATATGTAAAAAGATACCAAGTTACAGACATTATTGATGGAACCCATCTAGATGATATAAGTGATTATCGTCCTGGTTTGAAAGCGTTGAGAGAACATAAAATTAAAAGTCCTTTATTAGAGAAAAGAATAGGAAAAAAAGAAATTAGAGAAATTGCTAAAAAATACAATATTAGTGTAGCAAACAAGCCTTCTAATTCATGTTTAGCATCTAGAATCCCATATGGAAATAATATCACTCAAGAGAAATTAAAAAAAATCGAAATTTCAGAAGAAAAAGTTAAAGAATTATTCAACATTAGGCATGTTAGAGTAAGAGATCATGGGGATATAGCTAGAATAGAAATTGGAAGAGACGAAATGGTAAAAATGTTTGACATGAGAAAACTCACTCAACTAGATACAGAATTAAAAAGTACAGGGTTCAAATATGTCTCTTTAGATTTATATGGATATAGATCTGGAAAGCTAACCGTGATTAATGATTGAGTACACATAAATTTAATAATAATGTAATTTATTTAGATCATGCAGCTTCAACTCCTGTCCTTCAAGAAATAATTGATGAAATGATACCATATTTAGGAAATTTATTTGGTAACCCATCTTCTATCCACTCTCATGGAATAAAATCAAAAATTGCAATTCAAATTGCAAGAAAAAGAGTAGCCGCATTAATAGGTTCAAAGCCTACTGAGATTTATTTCACATCAGGTGGAACTGAATCCGATAATTTAGCTTTGAAAGGAATATGCAAAAGTATTAGAAACATCCAAAAAGTAAAGAATCACATAATTACCAGTTCTATTGAACATGATGCAATTTTAGAATCGTGTCATAATTTAGAAAAAGATGGATTTGATGTTTCATATTTGAATGTAGATAGAAATGGAATTATTGAGAAAAATGAATTAAAAAAATGTCTTACGGAAAAAACAATTTTAGTTAGTATAATGTTAGCTAATAATGAAATTGGTACTATTCAACCAATCAAGGAATTATCAGAAATTGTTCACAATTTTGATAAAAAGATAATATTTCATTCCGATGCAGTTCAGGCTGCTGGTAAAATACCCATAAATGTAAAAGAACTAGATGTTGATGCATTATCATTGTCATCCCATAAAATGAATGGACCAAAAGGAATTGGAGCATTATATGTACGTGATAAAGTAAAAATTGAGCCCATAATACATGGAGGTGGACAAGAATTGACTTTTAGATCAGGAACTGAAAATGTCCATGGTATTGTAGGTTTTGGAAAAGCATGTGAAATAAGTATGAGAAACTTGAAAAATAATTCTAAATACATGTTTTATTTGAGGAATTTTTTAATTGAGCGAATAAATAAAGAGATCCCTAATAATAAATTGAATGGTTCTTTGGAATACAGATTACCAAATAATGTCAATTTTACATTTTTAGGGATAAATGGCGAAGATCTGCTGATTAAATTAAATGAAGATGGAATTTTAGCATCTACAGGGTCTGCATGTTCTACCAATAGACAAAAAGAATCTCATGTTTTGAAAGCTATTGGACTGAATCATGAAGAGATCACAGGTTCAATAAGGTTTTCTTTAGGAATACAGAATACAATTGAAGACATAGAAAAAACCATCACCGTTTTAAAACAAAGAATTACTGAGCTTTTGAAGATTTCCCCCTTGAAAGAAAAGTACAAAGAATAAGGCAAATTTTAATATAAAGTTAATCGACAATATTATATATGATGAATTCAGAAGAAATTCCAAATGTAGGGGATACTGCTCCAGACTTTGAATTAGTTAATGAAGAAATGAAAAGCATGAAATTGAAAGACATAAACGATAAAAAAGTAATTCTTGCTTTTTTTCCTGCTGCGGAATCTCCCGTATGTACCACTGAAATGTGTAACTTTAGAGACAATTTAAGTGATTTAAATAAAAAAAATGCACAGATAATTGGAATATCTGTTGATGGTCCTTTTGCCAATAAAATATTCAAGGAAAATCGTCATTTGAATTTCCCCTTATTAAGTGACTATAATAGGGAAGTAATTAAAAAATACAATGTTGTCATGAAGGATCTAGCATCACTTAAAGATTACAATGCTGCTAAAAGAGCAATTTTTATATTAGATAAAGATAAAAAAATACAATATAAGTGGGTTTCAGACAATCCACTTATTGAGCCTAACTATAAAGAAATTATGGATAATCTCAAATAGAAAGAAATTTTTAAAATTTTTTTTAATTTAAATTCCTAAACCAATAAATTCCAGTAAAGTTTTTTGCTAATCTATTATTGCGACTACTTCGTTTCTTGAGACGGTTGAACCCTCTTTTACTTTGATTTCCTTTACAACACCATCTTTATTAGACTTGATAGCAATTTGCATTTTCATAGATTCAAGAACTACAATAGGATCGCCCTCCTTTATTGTATCTCCTGTTGAAACAGAGACTTTAACGACTCTGCCTGGTATTTGGCTAGTTACGTTATTAGCCCGACTTACAGTTCCTTTAGCCTTTAATGATTTTTCTATAATTTCGGTTATTTTGGATTGTTTCTTTATTTCAATTGGTACTCCATCAATTAAAAGTTTATATTTTGTTTCAGTAGAAGAAAGAATTTTAACATAATGAAATGTATTCTCAAGAATAAATTCAAATTCATCTGATTTTGATTTTAAAATTTTTAAATTGTATTTTTTTCCGTCTATTTCAAATAAAAGATCACCGCCTCCTTTATTGTATATCAATTCAGCAGTAATTAATTTAGATTGACCTTCTATTTGAAATTGCATTAATAATATCCTCCACTCATGGACTTTTGAATTCTATTCACTCGTTGAGGACTTAGATTTGATTTTTTTACATATTCAGATTGTAATAGAATTGCAGATATGGCTGCATATGCTTTGTCTTTGTAGTCCTCATTTCTTTTTTGTTTCATCTTTTCTATAATATTATATTTCTCAATATAATCAGTAGAAATATTGCCATTTATAAAATTAGATTCTTCTATAATTGTTTGGTGAATTGGAAGAGTAGTATTTATTCCTTCAATAGTAAATTCAGATAAAGCATTCTTCATTCTTACTCGTGCTTCGTTAAAGTCTCCACCATAGGTAATTAATTTCGCAATTAAAGAATCATAATAGCCAGACACATTACAACCTGGATAAAGATAAGTATCTACCCTCACACCAGGTCCTGAAGGAATATTACAATTTGGAATATATCCTACAGAGGGAGTAAAATCATAAAAAGGATCCTCAGAATTTATACGACATTCTATGGCACAGCCTTTTAATTCAAGATCTTCTTGTTTAAATGGTATTTCTTCACCTTGAGCAACTTGAATTTGTAACTTGACAAGATCTTTTCCAGTAACTAGTTCAGTAACTGGATGCTCAACTTGTAATCTTGCATTAATTTCAATAAAATAAAAATTGCCTTTTGAATCAGATAAAAATTCTGCTGTTCCGGCGTTTAAATAGTCAAGAGCAGTACTTGCACGTACTGCAATTTCTCCTACTTTTTCTCTAATTTCTTTATTAACTACTGGTGAAGGGGACATTTCAATAAGTTTTTGATGTCTTCTTTGAATAGAACATTCCCTTTCGAAAAGATGTCTACCATTTCCACTAGAATCTCTTAGCAATTGATATTCAATATGCCTGATGTTGGTAAGATATTTTTCTATAAATAATGCAGACTTACCAAATGCTGCTTTTGATTCATTTGATGCTAGTTCAAATTCTTGTCTCAGTTCTTTTTCATTATTGACCAATCTAATGCCCCTTCCTCCACCTCCAAAAGCAGATTTCAACATCACTGGATAACCTGCTTCCTTAGCGATATCTACAGCCAATTCTATATCTTCAACTACTCCATCACTTCCAGGTACAATAGGAACTTCAGCTTTTTTCATTATTTCTTTACATTTCATTTTATCACCTGCTAACTCCATCGCTTTCGCGGTTGGTCCTATAAAAATAATGCCATTTTTCTTACACTCTTCAGAAAATAATTCATTTTCTGAGAGAAATCCATAACCAGGATGTATAGCATCGGCGCCAGATGATTTAGCTATCTCAATTATTTTGTCTATACGAAGATAACTTTCGGACGCTTGTGCTGTGCCCAATCTATATGATTCATCAGCTCTTTTAACATGTATTGATCTATTATCTTCATCTGAATATACTGAGATTGATTTTATCCCTAAATCTTTGCATGCTCTAATAACACGTAGAGCAATCTCTCCACGGTTTGCTATAAGAATGCTTGAAATTTTCGACATTCTGAATTCACCTATAAATTGATATTCCCATGTTTTTTCCAGGGACTGGTTTCTTTCTTTCCTGATAATGATGCAATAGCTCCTATTAGCATAGTGCGAGTTTCCATAGGGTCAATTACTAGATCAATGATTCCTTTCTCTGCTGCAATATAGGGATTAGCAAATTTTTTCCTAAATTCATCAGCTAATTTCTTTTTTGTTGTTTTTGCATCTTGCGAAGATTTAAGTTCTCTTCTATGAACTATTGTAATTGCTGCTTCAGGTCCTAAAACTGCAATTTCTGCCGTAGGCCACGCAAAATTAATATCGGCTTTTAGGTTTTTACTTCCCATTGCAATATAAGCTCCACCGTATGCCTTTCCAATGATACAAGTAATCTTAGGTACTGTTGCTTCACAATATGCATATAATAATTTACTACCATGTCTAATTATTCCATTATGCTCTTGATCAGCACCTGGTAAATAACCAGGGGTATCAACTAATGTAATAATAGGAATATTAAAAGAATCACAAAATCTAATGAATCTTGCTGCTTTATTAGAAGAATCTATGTCTAAAGCACCTGCTAAATACATTGGTTGATTAGCTACAATGCCAACTGTTTTACCATCCATTCTAGCAAACCCTACAATGATATTGCTTGCAAAGGTTTCATGAATTTCATAAAAATCTTTATTGTCGATTATACTCATAATTATTGATTTAATATCATATGGCTGATATGGATTTTCAGGCAACATATTAATTAAAGACGGATCGAGTCTATTCGGGTCATCAGTTGGTTCTAATAATGATGGTGGTTCTTCTAAATTGTTCTGAGGTAGAAATGAGATTAATTTTTTAATTTTTTCCATACATTCATATTCATTAGCTGCAACCATATGGGCCACTCCAGATTTAGTTGCATGAGTAGAAGCTCCTCCAAGGTCTTCGAATGATACATCTTCACTTAAAACTTCCTTCACAACTTCAGGTCCAGTTACAAACATTTGTCCTATATTCTCCACCATTATAATAAAATCTGTCATTGCTGGAGAATATACAGCACCACCAGCACAAGGTCCTATGCTAGCAGTTATTTGAGGAATTATTCCAGAAGCAGTAGTATTTCTATAAAATATATCACCATAGCCATCTAGACTCATTACTCCTTCCTGAATTCTAGCTCCACCAGAGTCAAGAATTCCTATTATTGGCGCACCAACTTTAATGGCCCTATCCATAATTTTTACAATTTTTCTTGATGCCATTTCACCCAAGGAGCCACCCAAAACTGTAAAATCATATGCGTACACAAAGACTTTTCTTCCGGTAATTGTTCCAAATCCAGTAATCACGGCATCCCCATAGAATTTCTTAGTTTCAGGATCATCCTGTCGATGAGTTACATATTTATCCAATTCAATAAAACTTCCTTCATCCAAAAGGAGAGCAATTCTCTCTCTAGCCGTAAGCTTGCCTTTAGAATGTTGTACATCAATTTTCTCTTTACCACCGCCGGATTCAGCTAAATTTTTCAATTCATACAATTTCTTTAACTTTTCTTCGTGCATGGCTTTAGCATTTATCCCATATTCTGGTATTTATATATATAACATAATAATCATAAGATAAACAATATAATAATATGGCGAATATTCTTGCAAAAGGTATAATGAATTTATTATAAGTTTAATAAAGATAGAAAATTTATTGCTCTCGTAAACCCGATCGTCCTCCTTGTGCTCTTCTGAAGACATTCATACCAAGGTTATAATTTTCAAACATTGTTTTTAATGTCTCAATTTCATTAGACAATGATTGTATTTCATACTTATTTTCATTTGGATTTTCTAATAATAAATCCAATCTTTGTTTTTTTTCCACAAGCAGTTTTCCTACATTCTGTTCATATTCACTTGACATTTTATTTAGATAATCTAAATTAAGATTTTAATTTTACTGTTTTTTTTATTTTTTCATTAATTATTTCTTGATATTTTAAGTAAGATTGAGGATATTCTAAACAGGATTTACACAGGAATATTGAATCTTTTGGACTTTCATGATCTAAGAAAAAGTCATCAGGATAGGTAATTTGAACCGCCGTACCACATAATAAACAATGTAGAATTATTCCAGAATCTTTTTCAGTTTGTTCATACTTGACCTTATTATTGTTATTGTTCTTACAATCAAGATGTTTAATTTTTTTTGTTGACTTTGACCATAGAGCGTATTGACCTGCTAAAATTTGCTTTTCGCAAATTTGACATTTACCTTTAAATTTTACTAAGAGTTTTATCCATTCATCAGACTCTATCATATTTTTTGGGCCTATTCATCTCTTTTTGAAGAATTTCTACAAATTTCTCATCTAGCGTAAAATTTGAAATCAATTCATGAATATCTATTTTATATTCACGGATTATCTCCAATAGATACGGAAAAAATAACATTCCAAAAGTACTAGAAGAAACATGAAATAATATAGATAGATTAGAAATTAAATTACGCAAAGATACACCTCTTGAAAAAATTTGCCCCATTAAAGGCCAGCTAATTCCATATTGACGATAAGATATCATTTTATTTTGAATCTTTGAATATAAGAGTTCAATTAAAATATTATCCATATATTTTAATAATTTCCAATTTCTATTTTCATATATTCTTGCTACTTGTAAATCAATCAGGGATAGACTGTCTAATAATTGGGACAAAGTATTCATATCCAGATCCGATGTTACAATACTTGTAAATAATGAATTGACAATATCTTTTCTTCTGTCTTCAGATGATAAACCATACCGTGGATCAGTATATTTGCCATCCAAAGATAATAAAATAACTCTGGCATTATCTTTACTTGTACTAGAAAAAAATTCATTTAGACCTTCAGATATATCAACTTTAAATTTTTGGGTGATAAATTGGCCATAACCCGTGCATTTAGATTGAGCTATATTAAGCATTGTTCTAATATCGCCATTACTTTTTTCAACTATCCATTTTTTATCATCGAAAGTGAGAGAATAATTTTGTTCATATAATACAAAATTTAAAAACATCATCAATAGATTGGAAGAAATGCGTTGGAATTTAATTATCTTACAAAGTTTTGATAAATTTTTTAATTTAATGTTACTGGAATTAGCAGCAAAAATTATTGGAAAGTTTGATGATTTGACAATATTTAAAAGAACTTCAACTCCTCCACTATCTTCTCTTCCATAAATACCATCTACCTCATCAAAAAAAAGAAGAATCTTTTTTCCAAATATACTTGTGTTATTAAGAAGTGGATTTACAAGTTTTTCTAATTGTGGGCCACTTCTAGTATTACTTGCATTTAATTCTATTAGATCATAGTTCAAAATAGAAGATAATATTTTAACAATTGTCGTTTTCCCAACTCCAGGGGCTCCTATTAAAAATAATGGTTTAGTACCAGGAAGCCATTTTACTAACCATTTCAATATAGTAATTCTTATCTCTTCATTCCCAATCATCTGTTCTAAACTTTTTGGTCTATAAATTTCTGTCCAATACATATTATATCGAATTTTGGTTAGACTAATTTGCGTGTTAGAGGATGAATTGTTCTTTCAAAATACTTAAAGAGATCACGTTTTGTGATGTCATGATACCAATATTGATTATAGTGATTCACTGTAAGAAATAAAAATGATAGAAATGGCTTGAGTTCAAATTCTTCCGGTAAAAACTCCAGTGCGAGTTTCGCTTCATCTAAATATATCTCACTTTTCTTCAGGGTAAGTTCAAATCCTTTTCTAACATCATTAGCAATAAGGGAGTAATACAGGGGCCAAGATGGGATTTTGATTGCGCCTTCATTAATTGAATCTTGCATTTCGTTACCACAACCTACAGATTCACTTGCTTTTGACATTCCTAAATGGTAAATTTCATTTAAAGGTGTCTGATTTAAGGCCATATTTCTTCCAGCCGTACCCATAATTGAACGATATTTTTTATAACAACCAATCATATGTTCATCAGTAATTGATTCGGGTTTTATCTTTAGTTTATGATCTATTACTTGACCTATTCTAGCATCTTTAAATCCTTCTTCAAATGCCTTTAGAACTGAATCACCCCCTTGAGAAATTTTTTCTCTAGCTATATCCAAAATATAGGGATTCATTAATCTATAGTCATCAAGATATTCTACATCTTCATCTTTATCCATAATTCGATCCATAGGTTCACTCAAATCAATAGCTATGATATGTCCATCTATTATAGAAGTTCGTAACTCATTGGAAAGATCCTCTTTATAATAAGCTACAGAGCCATCAAATAAAGCATTAAATACTGGAAAAGTCATTTTAACAAAATTAGAGTTTAATATTCTTTGTACTCTATCAGCCAATATTTCGGGTCTAGAAAGACGATTTTTAATATCTTCAATTTTAGCAGCAGATTCAAGTTCCATGTCTTGGGAACCAACTTCTTCTGCAAATTGAGACACAGTTGAACTTGGAGAAGTATCAGAAATAATTCGTCGATGTAATGATAAAAGAAAACGTTTAGTAAAGTCTTCAAATTCCATTTCATATTTCATTTTATATTTATTATATTGTTTATAGCCTCTTTCTCTTAATAATACTTGTTTAAGTATATCTTTACCCGCCTTCGTACTCATTAAAGCACTTTTGGAAAAAACAAAATCGTCTTTGCTACTCATTTATAATTAGTTGAATAGTAATTGCCATTATTTATTAACTTTCATCTTAAATTAAAAATATTTCCATCAACATAATCTATACAAAAATATAAGTAAAATGGAAACAAAATGGTAAAATTAGTTAGCTATCTTGAAGCCATTGCAATACGTTCTTGTTCATTCTTCTTCTTTATTGCATGGCTTGTCATATCATTGTTAGCTGCTAGCATAATTTCTCTAGCTAAGGCTTCTTCTATCATTTGAGGATTAGAATACGTAGACTCTCTTACTCCTTCTGCTATAAATCTAAGTGCTAAATCAAGGCGTCTCAGAGGAGAAACATCTACTGAGACATGATATACAACACCTCCATACACAATTCTTGTAGTATCTTCATTTGGAGAAGAGTTTTCTATAGCTCTTACGAGTAATTCTACAGGATTTTTTCCAGTTTCTAAATTTATTATTTCAAAAGCAGTTTTAACTACATTGAGTGATTTTGCTTTTTTTCCGCCCATTCGCCCTGTATTTTTTGCATATTTTTTTCCAAAACGCATCAACTTATTTGCTAATCGTTCAATAAGATTTACTTCAGCTTTTTTAAGTCTTTGATGTTCATGCCTGCCAAAAGATATCGGAATTACCATCGATGGATTAAAAGATATAACCCTATTTAACCCCGGATCATTAACTCCTATACTAGATGTTTCCCATTTATTAAACAATAATATTTTCGAAATTTCTTTTCCACTCAATTTTATCGCCTCGGCTTTTCCTTTTTACCATAAACTAATTCTTTTAATGATACACCATTAACTTTGAAAACTTGCCATCGTACTCCAGGAATATCACCCATTGCACCACCCATTGAGCCTCCAATACCCTCTACTATTACTTCATCATGTTCATCCACAAAATTTAATGCTCCATCTCGTGGAAGAAATGCAGTTATTGATTTTCCATTTTTTATTAATTGAATTCTAACACATTTACGTACCGCAGAGTTAGGCTGTTTCGATTCTATTCCTACTTTTTCCAAGACGATACCTCTAGCTTGAGGGGCACCTTCCATAGGATTAGTTTTTTTGTCAAGCAATAACACGCGTCTTTTATAATATTTGTTTGCCCACCTAGAACGTTTTCTTTTTGATTTAAGGACACGTCCAGCAAACAAACCCAAAGGAGATTTAGCCATTTTACATATTCACACCATTATTATCATTAGTTGTTTGTTCAGGGCTCAATATTAAAACGTTTGAAATTTGAAAATATCGCCTCGCAAGTAATCTTGCCTTTTCAGCATTTCTACCTTCTTTCCCAACTACAACACCCTTTTTTTTTGAATCAACAACAACAATTGCCTGTTTTGTACCATCTATCCTTTTATTAATCTTTATCTCGTTAATCATAGTAGAATTAAGAATATTTTTCAAAAATTCATCTACGTTATCAGAATATTCAACTAACTCTATTCTACGAGGCACCATATTTTGTAATTGTTTTATAGTCGCGCCTCCTCTGCCAATAGCAAGACCCATTTGACCCTTGTTTACAACAAATATCACTCGATCCATTTTTTCATCTACAATACAATCTCTTGCAGTAGCACTAGTGATACTTGAAAATAAAGAGATAAGCCTAAGTTCATCAGATGTTAGTTTTATTTTCTCAGTCATTATTCCACAATACCTCTATATACCAATTTTCAATTATATTATACATCAAATGATTAACATGCTGTGTAATAAAGTATAATTTAAATTTTAATGAAGATCGATATAATGGAAGTACATAAACAATTGTTTTATACATAATCTAAACATTAAAAATAATTTAATTGTATAGATTTGTACTCTTTTATTTTCTTTGTTATCTCATCAAATGTAACGTAAACTAATTCTCCTAGTTCATAAATACAATATTAATTTGTATTTGGTGATTCAAAGTATTAACTACACATATATTATTTATTTTTAAATATTATAATTGCTCTTCTGAAATTGATTCTATTATTAAATTATTGATCGGAAATATAAAAAAAGGCTAAAACAATAAAGACCAAATATTGATAATCCAAAATCAGAAATAAATTCATAGTAGAAAGATAATTTTCACCATCATGACCAATTCATAATCCATAAGTAAAATAAGAAAATAAATTATTTAATATTTTGACTTTGTTAAAAGTATAAAGACTAACAATACAAAATATAAAAGAAAAAATTTATGGTGTCTCCAATAAGGTACTTATATCTTCTTCAGATACACCCTTAAGCGCTACTGTAGAAATTCTATAAGGTTTATTGAAAAGTCGTCCTAATTTTATGGAATTTTCACCGTAATAGTAAATAGGAACTTTGTATTCCTTAGAAGATTTTTCAAGTAACTGGTTATCTGCACTATTTACTGAAGTAGAAACAATAATTAATTTTGCTCCTTTAATATTAGATTTAACTTCTTTTATTCCTTCCTTATACTTATTGGAGGATTTTGCTTCTTTAATTATTTTCTCAAGATTCTTCATTTTGTTCATTCACCTTCATATACAAGTCAACCATTCCTGTTCCAACTGGTACAGTTGCTCCCACAATAACATTTTCTGTAACTCCTTTTAATGCTTCCGTTTGTCCTTCCATTGATGCTTTTGCAATAGTTGGAACAGTTATTTCAAACGCAGCTCTCGCCAAAACAGAAGTTTTAGTTCCAGCAATACCATGTCTTCCAATTTGTTGAAGATATCCTTTAGATGTCATTAAATCTGCCACCAGCATAATATGTCGAATGTCAACTTCCAAACCTTGTTCTTCTAGAGTATTAGTAATCTCTCGAACTAGAGCAGTTCTTGCTGCTTCTATTCCCAAGGTTTGCCATATTTCATATACATTATTTGTTGTTATACGTGAAAGATCTATTCCATCTGCATAAATTATTTTAGATAAATTAGAACCTGCAGTTTGTATTACCCATTCTTCATTTTGTTTAACTATTGTAACTCTTTCTATATCAGGTACACCTTTTACTCTAGTATTGAGAAGCTTATTTTTCAACAGTAATAAGGTTTGAGCATCTAATTCTTCATTCATCTTTAGAACAATACTCATCTCCTTTTCATCTAGAGTAGTATCATATTTCTTTTTACTGCCCTTTAGAATTTCAAAAATATCCGTCAAAATACAACCTCTCTCGTTTAATTTAGTTTCAGAAAAGGTTAATTTTATTATTCCACTATAATCGATATCTGTCTTTGCAACTACATCAATAACCTTAGTATGTATTATCTCTTTTGCTACACTTAATGCTTTTTCTCTAGAAACACGATGTTCTTCATCAAGGTAAATATCCATTGTAGGGGTTATAGGTTTTTTCCTTGCATCTACCAATTCTATTAAACGAGGGAGTCCTAGAGTTACATTTCGTTCTTTAACTCCAGCATAATGGAAAGTTCTCAAGGTCATTTGTGTTCCTGGCTCACCGATAGATTGAGCAGTAACCACTCCTACTGCTTCTCCTGGTTCCACCATAGCTCTTTCTACCAAATCTATAATTTTTTTAATAACCTTTTCTATTCCTTGTTTACTTAGTCTGTTTTCTAGTAATACATTTTCAATATTATTTTTTAGTTTAAGATTAAAGTCAAAGACATATTGATTTAATATATTTTTAATTTCTTCTTCATCTGCTTTTACTCCTTCGTCAATGACTGATTCACTCTCAATTACTCTAGAAATATTAACAGCTTCACCATGGTCACTTTTTGCAGGATCAATACCATCCTCTCCATAGAGATACTGAATTATATTACCATGTGGATCTCTTACGGTACCATCATATTCCATTTTCAAATGTTCAAGGGCATTGATTAATCTTCTTTGCATATATCCAGATTGTTGAGTTCTTACAGCAGTATCAACTAAACCTTCTCTACCACCCATAGCATGAAAAAAGAATTCAAGTGGTGTAAGTCCATCTCGATAGTTTGATTTAACAAAACCTTTTGCATCGGGATTTGTATCATTTACCTTGAAATGAGGTAAAGATCTATTATGATATCCTTTATGGATCCTTTTTCCTCTAATAGACTGCTGTCCCAAAACAGCAGTCATTTGACCTATATTTAAGATAGAACCTCTTGCACCTGTTGATGCCATTATAACTCCTGCATTGTTATTTGGAAATGATCTATCAGCTAATCTGCCAGCTCGATCTCTAGCCCTTGAGAGCTCATTAACAAGGTATAATTCTAATGCTTCTTCTGATGATAATCCTCGTGTTAATGGTAAAGTTCCCTCCTTATGCTGTTGAATTAGTTCATCGATCTTATCATATGCTTTCTTGATTACTCCTGTAATTTCTTTATGTGTCTCATCTGATAACCATAAATCTGAATAGCCATATGTGAAGCCCCTATGAGTAATAAAAGTTTTCAACATTATCAAAATAGAATTAAGGAATTTTTGTGCTACATCGTTTCCATAATCTTTTGCTATTCTATGTAAAACACTATCTGGTTCCTCTGCACCAATTGAGGCTTTATCTATGACACCACTAATTAATTCACCATTTTTAATTACCACATCTTTTCCTTCTCCTTTGATAGATTTATTCCACTTGGATGTGATAATGAAATTGAAATCTTTTGGAAGAAATAGTGAAAATAATTGTTTACCTGTATATACTTTATTACCATCTTTTTCAGCTTTTGATTCTGGCATTGGTCCAATATAGCCGCCTAATAGTGCTAAATTGAAAAACTCTTCTTTTGATAATAAAGTCTCATCTCTTGTTAAAATATAAGCTCCTGTAATAAAGTCTCGAATCCCACCAATAATAGGCCCACCGTATCTTGGAGAAATTAGTTGATCTTGGACACTCATCAATAAGGCTGCTTCAGATCTAGCTTCTTCACTTTGGGGAACATGAAGATTCATTTCATCACCATCAAAATCAGCATTATATGGCGGACAGACTGCAGGATGTAATCTAAATGTTCTATATGGAAGAACTTTAACATAATGTGCCATAATCGACATTCTGTGTAAAGAAGGTTGTCTATTAAAAATAACTATATCGTTCTCTGACAAATGTCGTTCTATAATGTAACCAGGTACAATAGAATCCGCCACCATTTGCCTGTCATTGACATAATCAAGCCTTATTTTTACTCCATCCGGTCTTATAATATAATTTGCTCCAGGATAGTTGTTCGGTCCATTAAAAACTAATGTTTTTAATTTATCTATGTTCCAATTTGATACAGTTTCAGGGATGGTTAGTTTTTTTGCAACTTCATATGGAATACCTACTTCAGAAATAGCAATATTTGGATCAGGCGAAATAACAGTTCTACTTGAAAAATCTACTCTTTTTCCAGATAAGGAACCCCTAAATCTACCTTCTTTACCTTTTAACCTTTGTGTTAACGTTTTTAATGGTCTGCCTGATCGATGATGAGCTTGTGGAATTCCTGAAACTTCATTATCAAAATAGGTTGTGACATGATACTGAAGTAAATCTACTAAATCTTGGACAATCAATGGAGGAGTACCTGCTTCTTTGCTTTCCTTTAATCTTTGATTTACACGGATTATATCTACAAGTTTATGGGTTAAATCATCTTCAGATCTAATTCCTGTTTCTAGGATAATAGATGGTCTAACAGTTACTGGCGGAACAGGAAGAACTTGTAAGATAAACCACTCTGGACGAGCAGTTGTAGGATCATAGCCTAATAGTTTTAGATCATCATCGGTTATGTTAGTTAGTCTTTCTCGAATAGTTATTGGTAATAATCGATTTTCTCCAGCATCGGTCTTTTCAACAAAGATAGTAGGTTTAGTAAAAATCAGATCATACTGTTCCTTTTGACAATGAGGACAAATTTTTATTTTTTTAGATTTTTCTATTATTTCATCTTTAATATTTTCCAGAGTAATAACAGCATAAGACGCCTTACCTGTTCTTATTGCTCTATAAGACTCTAATTCTTCATTTTCTAATTTTATTCGATTACAGGATCTACATGTTGTAAGTAATAATTTATGAATATCATCTACAAATGCTATATGTAAAACAGGCTCTGCTAATTCTATATGACCAAAATGACCTGGGCATTTTGCAGAGGTATTTCCACAGGATATACATTTTTGACCCGGTTCAAGTGTTCCTAAACGGTTATCCATCAAGCCACCCTGAACTGGCATTCCGTCTTCATCATAGGTTTCCGGTGCTGTTATTTCAGCAACACTGAATTTTCTAACTTCTACAGGAGACCATATGCTGAATTTTATTGCACCTAAATTTTTAATTGATTCTTCCATGTATTTTCACCTTTCCCTATAATTTCTCTTTTGGAATAAGCCTAGGAGCTACGTTAAGGCTCATCATCTCTTGAAGTAATAACTTAAAGGCATATGCTATGACAATAGTTGAAATTTTTGCCTTATCCCCACAAACTCTGCATATATGTCTTCGCTGCTTTATGTCGTAATATGACAATAATCCACAACGTTCACATACATTTACTTCAGCTTTATCAGACTCTTCTAGTAATCGGTCTTTTAACATCATGGATGCACCATATGCGATAAGACAATCCCTTTCCATTTCTCCAAATCTAAGACCACCGCCTCTTGCTCTACCTTCAGTTGGCTGTTTGGTTAACATTTGAACTTGTCCTCGAGCTCTACTGTGAATTTTGTCAGCTACCATGTGGTGAAGTTTTTGATAATATACTACACCAATATAAACTTCAAGTGGAAATTTTAATCCTGTTCTTCCATCATACATTTCCTCTTTACCACTATATTTGAATCCATATTGTTCCATAACGTCTTTTATATCATTTAATTTCTCACCTAAAAAGGCAGAACCATCAACCACTTTTCCTCGTAATGATGCTGCTTTACCACCTAACGATTCCATAAACTGACCTACTGTCATTCTGGAAGGAAAGGCATGTGGATTTATCATTATATCTGGAACTATACCCTCTTGAGTATATGGCAAATCTTCTTGATTTACCAGCATTCCAAGAATTCCTTTTTGTCCATGTCTTGAAGCAAATTTATCACCTATTTCTGGAATTCTCATATCCCTTACACGAATTTTATACATCTTACCACCTTCTACAGATTGAGTCATTATTACGGTATCTACAACTCCATTCTCAGATGGCCTTACACCTATAGAAGTATCACGCCTATAGGGACCTTTTACTTCAAATTCTTTGTATTCTTCAATGAATCGTGGAGGAGACGTTCTACCAATTAGAATATCGCCTCCAGTAACTACTGCTTCATGCATCACTGCACCATCTTGTTCCAACAATCGATAAGCTTTTTCTCCCCTAAATCCACGAATATTTTCATCTGCTGAAGGTAATTCAAAAGTATCCTTCATTCCACCTGGATATTGTTTTGCTTCTGCTTCATAAACTCGGTAAAAAAATGTTCTTGCTAAACCTCGTTGGACTGAAGATTTATTGAAGACAACGGCATCTTCAATGTTATAGCCCTCAAAAGGAAGTACTGCTACAATACAATTCTGTCCCGTAGGACGTTCATCTAGTCCAAGAAGGCTTATTGCTTTAGTACTAACTACAGGGGTTTGCGGATACAACATAAAGTGTTGTCTGACATAGGTGCTTGCATTCATCAAAGGTGTAGAAAATCCAAGGCTTTGTTTAGCCATTGCACTTTCATATGTATTTCTGGGAGATTGATTATGTTCAGGATATGGTATAACAGAAGCACCAATTCCAAGAATTGAGGGTGGATAAATTTCTACATGAGTTGTATGGGAGTCTATCGAAGTGAGATCAATAGAGATAAAACAATTTTCTTCTTCATTGGCGTCAACCAATTCTATTATTCCCATATAAATCAAATCTATCCATGAGAGGAATTTTTTATTGATCTTCTCAATTACCTCAGATGTCATTAAGGATTTTCCTTCTTTAACAATTGCCAGAGGTCTTAATACACGTCCAGAATTACAAGATATGTATAACCTTTTTGCTGCATTTGCATTTAAAGAAGAATAAAAATAAATTCCAATATGAGGATGGATTTTCCCATTTCGTCTGAGGACTCTGAGTGTATTTGCTAACTGAGAACCGTCTTCAATATAGCCTACTGCTTTTCCATCTACAAATATTCTGCAACCATTTTGTCTTAAACTTTCATCTGCATCATCAATATGTTGAACTCGCAATTCATATAGTTTTTCTATAATTTCTGAAGAAGAAACACTTACAGAGATTATTGCAGATAGAGCGAGATTTTTTACAAGTCCACAATTTGAGCCTTCTGGGGTTTCTGCGGGGCAAATTCTACCAAAATGAGTAGTATGAAGATCTCTTGCTTCAAAATTAGGTTGACTTCTACTAAGAGGAGACTGTATCCTTCGTAAATGACTAATTGTAGACATGTAATTAGTTCTATCTAATAATTGTGTAACTCCTACCCTTCCTCTACCCCAATTACCTGTAGCTATAGCATTATTCAATTTATCAGATATAATACCCGGCCTGACTGCAGCTGCAACTGCATTGATTCCTCTTTTTTGTCCTGATCGTTCAAGTTGATATTTCATATCCCTTATTAAATTTCTAAAGGCAGTTCTAAAAAGATCGGCAAGCATTTGGCCTGCAAATTTTATAACTTTATTTCCATAATGATCCTTATCATCGTTATCTACCCATCCAAGTTTAAGTTCTACTAATTTGTTTGCAGCTTCTCCAAGAAATAAAGCTTTTTCACCACGATTTTCTGGATTTTTTCCTAAATGAGGTAATAATCCCCAATCTAATAGTGTTTCAGCACGCTTTATTTGAAATTCTTCAAGCATACCTGGAGCAATTCTTTTACTGATATAGACAATGGCATCTCTACTTGCAATAATTTCTCCTACTTTTTCAAATGAAGGTTCTAATTCGTCTTGTACCTTTTCAGTAAAAGAAATAGCGTTGGCTATATCTTTATCAGATTCAAGTCCCAAAGCACGAATCAATGTTATTAAAGGAATATCAACAGGAGAACCAGGTATTTTTGCTACAATGGAACCATCAGGTTTCATAATAAGTTCTAATTTTGCTCGATAGCCTACTATTGAAGAATAGACTTTTGCTTTATAAGTAAGGGTTCCAGCAGTTTCTTCTGCATCAACAATAATTTTATTATAGGATAAGTCTTCTAATCCAACTATTACTCTTTCCGAACCGTTTATAACAAAATACCCACCAGGGTCTCGTGGGTCTTCACCTAATTCTATTAATTTCGATTCAGGAAGGTTATGAAGAATACATACATTAGATTTTACCATTACAGGCATATCACCAATATGAATAAATCTAGATTCAATTATTCTCCCATCTTCAACAATGCTGCATTCAAGCATAATAGGGGAAGCATAAGTAAGATTTCTTAGCCTAGCCTCAACTGGGGCAACATGTGTAATTGATCCATCCAATTCCATAATTCTTGGACGTTGAAGTTTTATTTTTCCTAATTTCAACTTGTATGGAAATTCAGCTGTTTCTATTTCTACTTCATTTACTTCATCTATTATACTTTGTAATCCAGATTCCATAAACTCATTGTAGGAATTTAAATGCTGTCGTGCGATACCTTCTCTTCTTAAAATATCATTAATAATTGGCCATATATCAACAAGATTATTTAACAAAAAACACTATCTCCTCATCCTTGTACAACATATCTGTAATATACACTTTCACCTGCAGTTGGACTTTTTCTAGTAATTTTAATAATATCTCCTGGTCTAATATCGAGATCTTCTAATCCTTTATCACTTGCCATAATATATGGAAGTTGATTAGTCCTCACATTGAACTTTTTAAGAATTTTTTCAGCTTCATCTTTCGGAAGAATCTCATGTTTAGGTTGATATATATGATTTTTTACTTTGACAATTTTTTTATCTACTGACAAATTAACAATCCTCCCTTCTCGTATTTATTATTGGATAAATAAATTTTGATAAAACAGCTTTTCGCAATACGAAATCAGTAGATTTCTTAGAAAAGGAGATATATGTAGTTTCTTAAAAAAAATTATGTATCTATAATAATAAATGGAAAATTGTATTTGTATCATTAAGGCCTTCGGAGGGATTTGAACCCTCCTCAAGCGGTTTCTACCATTTTACAAAATAAGACCACAGCCGCCTATACTAACCAGGCTATACTACGAAGGCCACTACTATTTTTATGAAAATTTGCATTATTTATTCTTTAGAGAATTGAACCCCGGAATTAAAAATTATCATCATCAATTATACCTCTTTTAACCACTACTATTTCTCTTTTTACTAATTCTTTACAAATTCCATTCATTCCTATAGAGTCTCCTGCAAGATGTCCAAGAATAACAAGGTTTTTACATCTCTTATCTTTTTTTAATTTTAAAAGTTCATTATAATCAATATGGAGATAGATTACTGTAGAAATATTGTTTTCATAATAAGTGCGGGCAATATCATATCCTCCATTAGATCCTGCTGCTATGATAAGAACCCACTTTCCTAGTTTGTTAGTTGATTTTCCATTGCAAACTATAACTCTTGTTAAAGCCTTTTTAAATTCAGGTATTTCTTCTATTACATCTATTAAATCAGAGATAGATTCCAATTCTGAATTATGAAGTTTACTTAAAATAATTTTTCTCATATATTCATCGAGTGGTTGATGGATATTCAATAACGGCATATTTAGGAGTTGTGAGGTGCTAATTACATCATTATAAATTAAAGAATGAGATTTTAAAGAAACTTTGTCTTTTAGGTCTTTAACCAATGAAATTGCTAGATTTTTTTTGATGCCATTCTCGATCATATAATCTACGTGTCTATCAAAAACTTTATGAAATGATAACAATGACTTTCCTACTGGATGATGCGTTAACACACAATCACAACCGAGGTTTTTGGCAAGATAAATATCTGCTGGATTTACATCAATGGAAACAAAAATCTTTTTAATATTATTTCCTTTTACATGAATAGCACTATCAAATGGTATTTTTTTCCACCCCGCTAAATCTAAACCAATTTTCATTATTTTACTTGTATCTAATCCTTGCAAAATATTCTAAAATAATATTAATAATGTAGAATATTTACTTTTAACATATTAAACTTGTATGCCAATTACTAATAATCGTCATTATTAATGAGACATTCCTAGTAGCATATTGATCATGGTAAAAAAATAATAATAATAATAAAACAATAAAAATTGAACTATTTTGTTTAAGAAATTTATTAATTTTTATCTGCGATATCAAAATCTTAACCTAAAGATCTCATTCTTATTAATATCACTACAATTATTACATCTTTATTGGCTGACAACAGATGTTGTATTATACCGTATTACAGGAACAGACTATTTTGTAGAAGCATCTGACTTTGTTTTATTGTTTATAATAATTGACTATATTGAAATTCCTGCTTTAGTTTCAGGAGTAATGTATTATTTCTTTAACCTAATTTATAATCAAAAAGAAAAGGAAAATAGAATTAAAAATACAATTTTCTTAATTCTATTGGCAATACAATCAATTCATATCTTTTGGATTACCGATGATATCGTTTATTCAACTTTTGTAGGTGATGACTTAATTGAAATTCCTGAATATCTTGTTTGGATCGCAATTCTAATAGATTATCTCGAACTACCTGTAATTTATGATCTTTTGAAAAGGATCATCAAAAAAGAAGAATCAACAGAAAAATATGATAACAAGTAAATTTACAATACTTGTTCTTTGTTGAAAAGAGATTATAAATATTAACAATAATATTAATACAATATGAATTAGGAATCAAGCATTTATAAATTAAAAAAATGATAAATCTTATCAAATGCATAAAAGTGCCTTTAAATAATTATATATATTTAGATTAAAAAATTAAAAAGCAGCAAATCGATCACATATGCTCATGCATATTATCATCTTCTAGATATTCCTTTATCCACCTGTCAGTATATCTATTATGATTTTGTAATACTACTATCCGAGATATTTCACTTTCATCCATAATACTATAACCTTGTAGAGTTTGTCGAAGAGTATTAGTAAATTCTCTCACTTCTCTAACTTCAAGCATATTATTTTGCTTTAGTCTATTAGTGGACATTCCTATATGCATATACGATTTAATTTCAATAAAATTTGGATTTCCTTGATTAATTACCTTGGCAAATTCGGGTATATTATTTAAATCATTATTGTAGTTACGAATTAGAGTAATTCTTAATACTGTTCGAGTATTAATTTCTGATAGAATTTTTAATGTTGTAAGCCATCGATCCCAAGCATCTTTATATTTTGGTCTATTTATTTGATAAAACATCTTTTTATTTGAGGCATTAGTAGATAAATATAACTGAGTTGGTAAAGCATCTTCTTTTATTAAACGATTAATCATTTCTGGTTCCTGACCATTTGTTACTAAAAAAATGGATCTGGTGTTCTTTAATGATTTAAGATATTTAATTAAGTTAGGTAATTTCGGATACATGGTTGGTTCACCTGATAAAGAAATAGCATAATGAGCAGGAAATAATGATTCATCAAGTTTCTCTTTATTCGATTTAGAGTTTCCATAAAATCCTGTGATTAATCTTTCTCTTTCTTTTAAGAGTTGATGTATAATTGCATCTGGTTCATCAACTAAATTCTCAGGCATTTGTAATGTATCATAGAATTCTGTTGGACGCCAACAATATACGCATCTATTCTCACAGTTCATAGCAGTTGGAGTCATTTCCATACATCTATGGGTAGAAATCCCATAGAACTTATGTTTATAGCAATTTCCTTCGTCATAAAATGACTTTTTAGTCCAATGGCATAATTCTACTGCTGAATGGTTGAATACACCATACTTTGCCTTACGAAGTTTTGTTTGTAAATTTGGCGTAATATTGATCAAGTTATTCTCTTTATCATGATAAACATATTCATCTGAACAACTCATTATATTTGAATAAATAACAAACTAATTTATATTTTAACTAATGCATAGAAAATAATGATTATGGAAAGATAGAAAATACAATTAATTTTACATATAACATCTATCACTAATATCATAGAATTGAATAAGACCGTAGCTATTGATTTAGACTCAGTTTTAGCAGATGTTTTGGTAATTTGGGTGAATGAATATAATAGATTGAAAGATGCAAATATAGCAAAAGAAGATATAATTGTTTGGGATATTCATACTATTTTACCTATAACTGAAATTGAAAGTGAGTCTTTATTTTCTGATGTATGGAAATATAGATGGAAAGATATTCCTCCTACTCAAAAAGATATTGGAAAAACTATAGAAAGACTAAAATTACAAAACTATAGAATATCAATTCTAACAAAAAGAGAAAGAAAAACAATTCCTTATGTGTTTAATTGGTTAGAAACTAATTATATCAATTACGATGAACTAATATGTATTTTTGACTCCACTCCAAAGAGTATTTATCCATTTGATATTTTAATTGATGATGCCCCTCACAATATAATTGATATAAAGCTTCCAAAAAAAGGCATTTTATTTAATCAACCATGGAATAAAAATTTTGATTGGCCGCTTCGAATAAATTTATTATCTGATGTATTTCAAATTACTTCAAAAATCTCTAAATAGAATAAAAATTAAATTTGATCTAATTCAATTAATGCTCTATTGATTAATGATGATAATCCACTATATTGAGTCAATATTTCTATTGCATTATCAAAAGCGTTGTATCCACGATATCCTTCATCGTATTTCATTATAACGGTTCCTTTATTTGTCTCAAGATTAATAATTAAAATTGAATATTCACCAAGAGTTAGATGTTTATTTGTAATATAAAATAATAATTCTAATTTCTTTATAAAATGTATAGTATCATACATAACATTCGATAAAATTGTAATTGACTTTTTGGGAGTTTTTTGAAATAAATTATAGGTTTCAGGGTCTACTTTAATTATTTTATTATTCATAATCTAAAAACCTTATCCATTCTGGAAACCATAGATTACTCTCTGAAATACCTATTCCTTTAGCTAGTAAAAATGGAGAATTATAAAATATTTTTTCACAGCCAAGATCACAAGCAATATAGTCATTAAGTTGATTTATAGAAGTAACTTTTCCTATGTATTTATTGGCAATAAAATCCCTATTAGAAGTATATAATCCTACTTGTCTTCCATCAATTGTTGGAACATAACAAACTATTACATCTATTTTTTTCACTCCATTTTTATTTAAATAATGAATTGTTTCTTTTGCTGTACTTCCAGTTTGAATAGTTCCTTGAATGGAAGCTATTTTTTTATTTTTGGTTATATCTTCTAATATAAATTTAAGGGACATTCCAGTAGTAAGTAACTTATTTTTGCTTTCTTCTTCTGAAAAATCTATCATATGATCGGAGTCATCATATCTATCTTTGATTACTCCTTCAGAAATTTCAAAATTTAAAAATGATTTTTGCAATTCTATTCCTATTCCAAGAGCCATGGGACGAGTATAATCTGGTTCTGCATAAACAGTATCAAGGTCAATATATTTTGATAGATAGTTGGCTTGAATTTTTCCGATGTTCCTTCTGATCGTATATATACTTTTTTCTTTAAAAGTCGTAGTCACATGAGATTCTCTAATAAACTCAAACGGATCCATTAACATTTTATGATTGTTCAAAATTGTTAATTCTTGGATATGATTTTTGTTTGATATTTTAAGCAATTGTCCCATTTTAACATCAGAATATTTGAGATCAGAAAATGAGACTTGTAAAGAATTCTCTGATGAAAAAATTACCATGTTTTTATGTGATGCCATTATCAATGGTTTAAAACCGGTACTATTTCGATATACAAAAATTGAATCATTTACTTTGAGAATAAGATTTCCTAGCAGATGGCTATCTAAAAATTCTGCTGCTCGACTATAATCTTTTCTCTCATTCATCAATTTGGTAAATATTGTATATATTTGTGACAAGGGATCTGCATCTTTTGCAGATCCTATGTAAGGATGAAGATATAGCTTTTCCGTATCAACAAGAAAACCATCTAACGCAATTTTGAGATAATTCATACTGGGATATATTGGAGCTCGTTTAGAGAGATAACCAATAGCATTTGAACCAATTAAATTCTTTTTTTTTATCAACCTTGATAAAATATGATTTGATGGAAGAGAGCCTTCATTTTCTAAAACTTTTCCTCCAATCATGATCTTCCAATATGCCTTTCCTCTGTGTTGAAGCATCCGCATTGCGCTTACGAGGTAAAATAGGATCTCGTCAGATGATTCTTTCTTAACATCAAAATTATAAATTGCTACTATTCCTGCCAAGATCCATTGACTTGATTTAGGATGTCTTTTTGAATATATAAAAATTATAGAATAAAAGAAAAGATGACACTCATATGAATTAATAATTTGAATGATAGAATAAATTTAATTTTATAAAATTATATTTTTAGCAATGTAATAAGATATAATCATATCTTTTAGAATTATCAATGAATTGTGAAAGAGAATAGAAAAATAAAAAATACTCTGCTAATATTAATAGAAATGATTAATCTTGATAATAGGAATTATTGGTAAAGCTAATGTAGGTAAATCTACTTTTTTCAATGCTGCAACTGATCAATCCGTCCCCTCAGCTAATTATCCTTTTACTACTATACAACCAAATATTGGAATAAGCTATGTCAGAGAGAAATGTGTATGTACGGAATTCGGACTACAAGATAATCCAATTCATTCGTTATGTATAGATGGAAATAGATTTGTACCTATCAAATTAATAGATATTGCAGGGCTTGTACCAGGGGCTCATTTAGGAAAAGGATTAGGAAATAAATTTTTGGACGATGCAAGACAAGCAGATGCAATAATTCATGTTGTTGATGCCTCAGGTTCAACTGACTCAGAGGGTAAAGTGGTAGAAAAAGCATATGGTGATCCCTTATTTGATATTAAATTTATAGAGGAAGAATTCGATCAATGGATGCTTTCAATTATCAATAGAGACTGGAATAAAATTACTAGAGATATGGCAAATCAAAAATTAAAAATTGATCAAATATTAACAAAGAGGCTTTCAGGATTATCTGTAACAATTGATAATATTACAAATGCATTATCAAAAGTTGGGCTAACTAATAAAAATCCTGATAATTGGACACAAGAAGAATTATTAGAGTTGGTAAAATTAATAAGAAAAAATTCAAAACCTTTACTAATACTGGCTAATAAAGCAGATATTTCTTCTTCCAAAGACAATATAAAAAAAATAAAACAAATGAATACACTAGTAATTCCTTGTGCATCAGAAGCAGAGGTGGTTCTTAGAAAAGGTGCAAAAAAGGGTTTATTGTACTATCTTCCAGGAGACAAAAATTTTGAAATAAAAGATAAAGATAGATTAAATGAGCAACAAAAAAAAGCGTTATTGATAATACAATCGATACTTGATGAATATGGATCGACAGGAGTTCAAGAAGCAATAAATACAGTATGTTTCAAATTACTTAACTTAATTATAGTTTTTCCTGTTGAAGACGAAATAAAATTATCGGATAAAAAAGGAAATATTTTACCTAATGCAATTTTATTACAAAAGGGATCTACAGCAAAAGATTTAGCTGCAAATATTCATCAAGATTTAGCTAAAGGATTCATGTTTGCTATAGATGTAAGGAATAAACAAAGAATTGGAGCTGATTACGAATTGAAACATAATGATATAATAAAAATAGTTTCTGCAAGTAGTAGAGGATAATTATGAAAGAGTCCAAAAAAAAGGATACTAGTATCTTTTGTCTTGGAATTGAAAGTACTGCTCATACTTTTGGATGTTCTATAATTCAATTTGACTCTATTAAAACAAAAGGAGAAATATTATCGGAAATTAGAAGTATATATAAAGCTCCAAATGGGGCAGGCATACATCCTAGAGAAGCGTCTAGACATCATTTAGATAAAGCTCCAGACCTTCTCAGAAATGTATTAAAAAAAGCTAATATAAAACCTAAAGAGATAGACTTAATCTCGTATTCAGCTGGCCCTGGTTTAGGACCATGTCTAAGAGTTGGTGCGGTAATTGCAAGGGCTCTTTCATCATTTTACAATATCCCCCTAATACCAGTTAACCATGCATTAGGCCATATCGAACTAGGTATAATGCTTACTAAATGTAAAGATCCTCTTGTTTTATTAGTATCCGGAGGTCATACTATGATATTAGCATTTTCACATAAAAGATGGAGAGTATTTGGAGAAACGTTAGATATTACCGTGGGACAATTATTCGATCAATTTGGAAGATACATTGGCCTTGCATCTCCTTGTGGAAATAACATTGAAGAATATGCTAATCAATCTTCAAAACAATACTTTCACTTACCATATATTGTGAAAGGGAATGATGTTTCATTTTCTGGTATATTAACTGCTACAAAAAAGTTGATAGATAATGGTTACAATAAATTTGATACCTGTTTTTCCCTTCAAGAAACGGCATTTGCAATGTTAACTGAAGTTATTGAAAGAGCATTATCATTTACAGAGAAAAAAGAAGTTTTAATAGTAGGAGGAGTTTCTGCAAATAATCGTCTTTCTAGTATGTTAAAAATAGCTTCAAAAAGACAAAATGCAAAATTGTATACTTGTCCCTTTCACTATTCTGGAGATAATGGTGCCCAAATAGCATGGACTGGACTCTGCGGGAATGTGTCTTCAGGTCAAACAATCAAAGTTCAAGATGCATTTGTAAAGCAATCATGGAGAATAGACAAAGTAGAAGTAAATTGGAGATAAAATAAATGTTATAATCACTATAGCTAAATTTATTTAATACTGGATCTTAATTTTTCTATCTCTCGGGTCCATTTGGAATTGTTTAAGACACCAAATTTATAAACGTCGTCATGTATCGTTATAATTACTACTTTTTTTATTAGAAATCCTTCTTTTTTGGATTCTTTAATTTCATTTAAAGAAATGTCTACTAGTAATTCTCCTGTTCGTTTAGAAAGAGTTGCTAAAGTTCCTTCCGTCTTTTCAAAAAAAATTCTTTGGTTTGTCAATGTTAATAATCCATTCTTTAAGTGATCTTCAGAACAATCTTCTTGAAGAATTAGTTTTTCGCCTTTTCTTGGTTGTACAGAGCTCACATTTTTATTCTTTTTAGTTGCATATATTATTATTGCATTATCAAATTATTAAAAAAGGAGCAGAAGCAGATATTTTTTTAGTTGAATTGTATAAAGACAAAGCAATTTCAAAACTAAGAACTTCAAAAAAATATAGACATAAAATCTTAGACAATACAATTAGGGTACGAAGAACAATACATGAAGCCAATATGCTACATGCTGCCAAGACAGCAGGAATAAAAACTCCTTTTATATATTTTCTTGATCCAAAAAGAGCAGAAATTATAATGGAGTATATTAACGGAAAAAATGTTAAAGATATTATTTCCAAGGAAATAGGAAAGGAAATGGGAAAATATGTTTCTAAATTACATAATAATAATATAATACATGGGGATTTAACTACATCAAATTTTATACTTGATGAATATAATTTGTATGTAATTGATTTTGGTCTCTCTTTTTATTCTGAACGGAGAGAAGACATGGCAACTGATATCAGAGTAATAAAGGAAATTTTAAGTAGTGCCCATATACATATTTTTGAAGACACTTATCATAATTTTTTAGATGGGTATTCACAATGTACTAATCATAACTTTAGCCAAATTTTAAACATAGTCAAAGATATTGAAAGAAGAGGAAGATATTCAAGGATTGTATAATATAAGTTCGTTTGAAATAAATAAAATGACCGATATTAATATAATTTAATAAATATGCTTTATTTTAAATATTTAATATATGTATGAATTGTTTTTTGTTAGTAATAACATTCATAAATATTCTGAAATAAAATCTATTTTAAAGGATAGAATAACAGATATAGATTTAAAATTCCATAAACAAACTATCATTGAAATACAAGAAGAAAAAATAAAAAAAATTGCCATAGAGAAATCAATATCTGCATATAATATATTAAATAAGCCTATACTAATAGAAGATGATGGATTATTTATCAAATCGTTAAATGGTTTTCCCGGACAATATTCTTCATATGTATTTAAATCCTTAGGTAATGCAGGTATTATAAAGCTTTTAAAAGGAAATAAAGATAGATCTGCACTTTTCAAATCTGTTTTTGTTTATAATAATGGTGTTGTTACAAAAATCTTTGCTGGTCAAATTAATGGAACAATCGCGACAACAATAACACCAGGAGGCTGGGGATATGATCCAATTTTTCGTCCCCATAAAATGAATATAACATTTGGTAAATTAAAGGAGAATAATCTAAAGAATGAATTATCTCATAGAAGAATTGCTTTAGATAAATTGGTAAAATGGTTAAACCAAAAAAAAAATATAAAAAAAAGTTATTACAATAAAAAATAATAGTCATAAACATACAAATAACAAAAATGTTAAAAACAAAGTTTTATTTACATTTT
>DASVFI010000248.1:0-5274 GCA_036380115.1 Nitrososphaeraceae archaeon
TCATATGGATTTGATGTCTTCTGGAAATGTAACAACACTTACAGATATTGCTCTTAAGAATACTGCAGAAGAAAATATAGAATTTCCACCAACTTCAACCGTTGTAATAGGTATAAATGAAGTAATGAAAGGCGATCATGGACACTATGAAAGTTCCGAACATGCTGCTACTAGTACAGCAGAAGATGGACATACAGAATAATAACAAATAACTTTCAACAAAACAAAATTTTCTTTTTTAATTATTACTTGATATAAATTTCTATTACCAGAAAGTGACAAAAGAAAAGTTTTAGAAATATATAGCAATGCAAATATTCTCTTTCATACATAACGTGTTGACGAGATAATTACGTGCTATGAATTTAATAAATGACTTTTTTTGTGTATGCTGTAAAAATTATCATCTAATCTTTATCCTGGATCAGTAAAAGTAGTAGCAATAATACTCAACAATAACAACTACAAATAAATTCATCGTTATCTCTTAAAGCTGTCATCAAGAAATGATAAGACTCAATCAACAAGATAGGTTAATGAATATTTATCTGTAAAACTAATGATATAACTATTTATTTATGCAAAGACTAATGCATTTACAATACTAAATGATAGATGTCAAAGTTCCATTACATTACAAAAGAAATGTTACAAAAAGTGAAAGTAAATTAAAAAAATATTTGTATTACTAAAAGTTTATAATTTAAAATACTAATTTATCACTACTAGTGTTTGAGAAGTACTTTTATAATTACAGATATTTCTATGTTCATCCTTACATTGACTTATAGCAGATAGTGTAAATGTTCCACCTTCTGTTACATTACTACCTAATAAATTGATATTCGAAGTAAAATTACCACTATGGTCACTTCTAACTTGATCTTGGAATATTTCTTTTCCGTTTGGATTCGATAATTTTAATAGAACCAATACATTAGAAGTAGGTTTCTCATTATATTTTACCCAACCATTTATAGATATTGTTTCATTCATATCATATTGTGCATCACCATCAATAGATAAAATTGGTTCAGAAATATGTGTAGCATAAACATTTGCTGATAATAATAATGATAATAAAGATACTATTAACATAAACAGGATGGTAAACGAAAAAATAGTAATATTCTTTAATCTCTTATTAGTAGTGCTCATATTGTCTTAAATAATTGATATCTAATTTATTAAATATTTTCTTTCTGTTGTTAGTATTGTCATTATTTTAATATCATTACAGTAAACAATGCTTTTGGAAAATAGTCTAAAGTTTCTCAAAATGTTTTTTTAATTTACTTATTTGTGTTTAGCAATTCAATTAATCTTTTTGATAAGTTAAGAAAATTAAATCTTTATCTTTTGTATTTTTTACGCAGACTTTTTTATAATTTTTATACCATATTATTAATAAAAAGAGAAGTTATGTTTACTTAAAGCAAAATTATAATAACTAAAATGAAAGTTAATTAAAAATGATTTTTTTCTTTAAATATCCTCTCTTTTAAAACCTAATTGAAAAATATTGTTAAGATTGAAATAGTAAGTGATGCAATACCTCATAATAATTTGTTTGCCAATCCTTTAACTTGTCACATTTAGTTTATGATCTATGTTCCTTTTCCATATGGTCATTGAGAGATTTTTCATTTTTAGCAATATAATTACATATCCTGCAAGTTCTTTTATCTTTACGTCCTTGTAAGTAATCTGCTAGTCGCATGAGATACATAGTGATACCCCACATGTTTATATTAATAAACAATCTTATTTATTAATTATATTTTTTCCAAAATAAAGAATTAAAAATTAACTATGATAATGATGATGATTATTATAGTAGTATCTATTCAGTTCTTCTAAGAATATCCTAAATCTTTAGCTAAATCAAATACAATTGTTGTAATACTTATTTAAAATTTTGATGTCACTACGATAGTAGAAATATTAGAATGCAATTCTAGCAATCTCAGTTTTTGATTTCGATTGAGTAATAATTTTACATCAATGTACCATTTTTCTTCAATAATAGAGATAAATTGGTCATTATTACTATTAATAAAATTAAGTTAGTATATGGTCAAATATCATATTTATGTATATAGTTTAAACTTTTAAATATTATTTGCTGATTCTGAATCAGTATGCAGAACTAGTTTAACATCATTTTAGTTGTATCATCATAGACTTTTTTTGTAATTGTTTTTATTGATCGAAATAGAAGATATTACAACTATTGATAATAATGTTAAAGAAATAAGGTTATTTATATAGAACAACAATTTCATATTGGTATCTATAAATTTATTTTCTAATTCAAATGTTATTCGCTCCTATATTGTCATTTTTTAGCCCGTTCGATATAAATTTTGATTGTAACTTGTCTAAAACTCTTTGTCTTGTGTTATTTTTTTTAGGATAATATCAGTTCGTTAATATTTCTTTAAACTTTTACCTTCTTCTTTGCTATGTTGATTCAGTAATAGAAAAGATGTGTTGGTATTAATATTTAACCATTAAATGATATATTATCTAGTTTACTTTCTATTATTATTAATTTTTCTAAAATACTTTTAATTTAAAGTCTAAATATATAGCAAGACCTATTTCATGGCTTTTGAAAAGTATTAATGATATTGTTAATATTATTACTTTGAAATACGGCTTAGTATTTTGCCTGTTGTGTTTTAAAATTTTTCAAAAATAGAAATATCTTAAATATCAAATGAAGTTTCTTGATAATAGTAGAATATTGATTCGTATATTTTCTAATTCATTAGCCATAAAGTTCGTATAATACAGAAAGTAGGTCAATCATGTAATCAAGTTTTTTTTCAAGATTAAAACAATAGAAAAAAAAATTTTATTGGTTAGACGATCTTTCTATCTTCTTGAGAAAGTTAAAGAAGTTTTGAATTGAATCATTATAGTATTTTTGTGCAATTTCTATAGATTTGTTAAAGGTTTCTGTAGATCCCAATACCGCATCATTTATTCTGTTTGTAGCATTAATTGTATTCTCTTTAATAGTTTGGTTGGTCTTGTTGTAAATATCTGCATATCTTTGGGGAGATGTAGTAGTATTACTATAAGATTCAGATGCATCTCCTAAAAATCTTGATATTACTGATTGATAGGTATCAAGAAGATTCTTTTGCAATTCTACAAAATTGGTTGTGATTGATTGGACCGTATTAAAAGTATCTTGTTGATATTTGCTTGTTGTATCGATATTTTTCTCGATGATTTCATTGCTTGTCTGTTGGTATTTATTGATATTATCATTGAATCTATTTGTTGTATCTGAACCATTGAATGCTGTATTGTCTAACTGTTTGTTTTGTTGGTTTAGAGATCTCTCGGCTTCATCTTTTATAGTATTATTTTGTTTTTTATTTTGATCTTCTGGATTTGTCATATTAGTAGTTAATTAAATGTTCATCCAGTTTATAAGTAATAATAAATTAAAAAAAGCAATACTTAATTTATAAGTATAGATAAATGTTGATTATTAATTGATTCTAAATTATTGTTAATAATTTATTCTCTATCAAAAAATTGAACTATATAACATTTCTAAATGTTCCACAATTGAAAAGATAAGAATCTGATTTACAATTTTCTAAATCTATATTCTGATGCTGTAATGCTTTTGATAATTTTGTTAATTTGCAAACCTATATGAATCATCAAGGAAATTAAAATAACAGCAATTAATTTTATAATGCAATTTTTTGTATGGAGTACATCCATATGCTTAATTACTGAGAGGATTGTTGTGTTTGGTTATCATATTTAACATTATTTCTTATAATAGTCATATTATTACCATAACCATTTTGTATAACATTTTAACAGTCTATCCATCCTTTTCGACTGTTCATACATTCTATTGCTGGTATCCATCCCTTAAAATTGCTTTAATGTCTTCTTTTGTAAGTTCTGATAAAGGTTCATCTAATTGTTTCCTTAGTCAGATAATTATTTATACTAATACATCAAGTAATAGTAAAAATGATGTAATCTTCTTTGCACTATTTCAAGGAATTTTAAATATCTTTTTTTATCATGTCCCATGTTAATCATTATGCATGTTTTACTTCAATAATGTAGTTTCTTGGTTCTGTTCTAAAGACCTCGTATTTGATTATTTTCGAATAGCTTTCCAATAAGAATTTAATATGTAATATAGTAATTTCTATAGAATAAATTCTCCTATTTTAATAGAAAATCACTTCTACAGATAAGTAGAAATAAGGCATGTTCAACCTTGACCATGAAAACGTACGATAATCACTATTTATTTCAGATTTATCTGGACCTATGCTAACAGTAATTTAAAATGTACAAAAGGAGATTTTTGAATAAATCTATACCTTCGAGCATTCTCATGATGTTACTTTAGGAAGTAATTATTGTTTATCTATAGGAACATTATAATCCAATATATATAATGCAGTCATAGTTTTTTACTTAACATGCACTTCCATAAATTCATCTTATAAAAACATATTTTAAGAACAGATACAACAAGTTAATGAAACACTAAAATGGTCTGATTGGTTTTCATTTATAAGATTATCCATTGCTTAATTTTAGACCGTCTAATCCGGCTTTTAAAAAACCCTAAATTAATTGTTATTTTTAAATGACATCATATTATCATTTTATTTTTTAATATTGAAATTATATTCTGAAATGTAAAATAAAAATAAAAAACTTTATTTATTGAAAAATAAATACTAACTATTGTTAACTAACTATTGTTATATAATAAAAAAGAGCAGATTAAATTTACTCTAATTATATGTATTAGTCTTATTTTAGTTACAGGTTCCTTAATTCAATTATTACCAACAAATCCATTTAGGAATAATGATATTCTTATAAAAATTCCTTTAATCTCTGCAGAAGATGATGATGATGGAGATGACGATTGCAGAGATGATGATAATGGAGATGACGATTGCAGAGATGATGATGATGATGATAATGGAGATGACGATTGCAGAGATGATGATGATGGTGGAAACATAAATAGCAAAAGTGAACAAGATACTGATAATGAAAGTGTTGGAAATGATGAAGTGGAAGATACTATCAAGAATTTTACCGATAATGATAATGGTGGTATATCAACACCTGCTGAAGACTCCTCCACATCTCCATCACTCCCACCATCATCATCTACAACAATACTACAAAATGATAATGATACTGAAATTTTAACTCCTACAATTACCAATGAAAAGCAATCTACACCTGATAATAATAATA
>DASVFI010000249.1:0-4206 GCA_036380115.1 Nitrososphaeraceae archaeon
AATGGATGCGATTCATGCAATTAAAAATTTTGAATATATTCAACAAAATACTCCTGTCTTCAAGCAAAAAGCAATCTATTTGTTTGAACCAATAGATCAGTTTAGACCAGAGCTAAAAAATTATCGACGTATGCTGATTGATAACTACAAATCACCCAATAATAATGTCCTGCTTTTATATCCAGATCAGGGGATAAGACCATTCTATTCCTCCTCTATATTGCGAAAACTTTCCAGTGCATTTCCTGATGCATCAATTTGTCTTTATAATGCTTTTTTCGGCTTGATTCCAGTTGAAATATCGGATATTTATCCTACATCTCATAATATCTTTACAAAACATTTTGACGAATATGATCCTAAAAGTTATACCGAATTCCTAAAATTATTAAACTCCTTCTTAAAAAATAATGCTTTTAAATCAATTCATATAATTGCTAATAAGTTCATTAAAAAATTGCTCCCTATTATTGAACTCCCTAAGGAAACAGAGGTAGTAATTGAAGATTTTATTGGTTATAAATTAGACTAAGGTGTATAAAGTTAGAATGATTTCTATTTCTATTTTTATATTATGATTATCTGATTGGATAAAAAAAGTTAAAAATTAAAATTTAGCGCCTACACTATCTTTAATTTCTTTAGATAATTCTGTATATCCATTTTTATCTATTATCACTGCATTTATACTGTCTCCAGTACCTGCATTTCTTCTAATTGCTGCAGCAATGGCTTGAATTGCTACTTTATAAGCTTCATTTACGCTCATTCCTTCTTTAAATTCTGATTCTAAATATCCGTATGCAACAGGGGACCCACTACCAGTTGAAATAAAGCTTTCTGTGGTCATAGAACCAAATAAATCTATATTATAAATTTGTCCTTTTTGCTGACGAAAATCAAATCCTCCCATGATAATTTGAACATAAAATGGAAAGTATCTTTGATTAAATAGAATGTTGGAACATAATCTAGCAGCAGAACTGACTGGAATGGGCTCTTTTTTAGATAATCTGTATATATTTGCGTTATATCTCATTGTATCAACTAGATTTTGGGCATCTGCAACACCGCCTGCAATTGTCATACCTAAATGATTATCAACCTTTTGTATTTTCATTACATGCCTATCTGCAATAAATAATCCTGCACTTGCTCTTGTATCTGCAGCTAATACTACACCATCACTACATGTAAGAGCACAAGTAGTTGTTCCTTTTTTAATTTGATCTAAAATTTGCTGAGGATATCGATCATCATTAACATGCATTTATATCAAATGATAAAAGACTACATTTAAGCATTGTTAATTCTCAATTAATTATAAAATAATTATTATTATAGTCGTTTTGTTATTATATATTATAGTTGGCACAAACTCTATACGATAAGATCTGGGATAATCACGTAGTATATTCTGATGAAAGTAGTGATTTGTCGCTTTTATACATTGATAGACATTATGTGCATGAAGTAACCTCACCCCAAGCTTTTGATGGTCTTAGGATCAACAAAAGAAGTGTTAGAAGACCAGATCTTACCTTTGCTACTGTAGATCATAACGTTCCTACCACTAATAGGTCCTTGCCTATTGTGGATCAAATCTCATCATTACAGATAAAAACATTGGAAAATAATTGTAAAGAATTTGGAATAAGACTTTTTGATATTCATGATAAGTATCAAGGGATAGTTCATGTAATTGGCCCAGAATTGGGATTGACACTTCCTGGTAGTACGATTGTTTGTGGTGATAGCCATACATCTACTCACGGGGCGTTTGGATCTCTGGCTTTTGGTATAGGTACCAGTGAAGTAGAACACGTATTGGCGACTCAGTGTCTATGGTTGAAAAAGTCAAAAAATTTTGAAATAGTTTTGAATGGTGGTTTGAAGCAAAAGCATCCAATTTCATCTAAAGATGTTATATTAAACATTATTAGAAAAATAGGTACATCTGGCGGTTCAGGATCGGTGATTGAATATAAGGGAAACTATATTTCATCCCTCTCGATGGAAAAACGCATGACTATTTGTAATATGTCTATCGAAGCAGGTGCTCGAGCTGGTCTTGTTGCTCCAGATGATGTTACTTTTGAATATTTAAGGGGAAGAGTCTTTTCTCCCAAAAATGAATTATTTGATAAACAAGTAGACAATTGGAAGGATCTCAGGTCTGATAACGGAGCGCAATACGACAAGACTTTCTCTATTGATATCGATAATCTTGCTCCTCAAGTTACTTGGGGCACAAATCCAGCTATGACTATTGATGTGGACTCTGCAATTCCCTCTCCTGATGAATATTCTATGGGAAATGATGATGAAAAAAAATCGGCTATTAAAGCCCTCGAATATATGAATTTGAAACCTGGTTTACCAATTACTGATATTTCAGTGGATCGGGTTTTTATCGGTTCTTGTACAAATGCAAGATTAGAAGATCTAATCGAAGCTTCCAATGCAGTAAAAGGAAAAAAAGTATCTTCTAATGTTAAAGCCATGGTCGTTCCCGGATCACAGCAGGTAAAAATTGCTGCCGAAAAGTTGGGATTAGATAAGATTTTTATCAATGCTGGTTTTGAATGGAGAGAGCCTGGTTGCAGTATGTGTTTAGGTATGAATCCTGACATACTTCAAGCAGGTGAAAGGTGTGCTAGCACTTCAAATAGAAATTTCGAAGGACGCCAAGGTACAGGAGGACGTACTCACCTTGTTAGTCCTTTAATGGCTGCAGCCGCCGCAATAGCCGGAAAATTTGTTGATGTTAGAGAATGGATTTAAGTTTGATTTATTACAGATAAAATTACAGGATTATTATGGAACCGTTTAAAAATCTGACAAGCAAGGTAGTTCCGCTTGATATTGCGAATATTGATACAGATCAGATCATTCCAAAGCAGTTCCTAAAACTTTTGGGAAAAACTGGATACGGTGAATATTTATTTTTTAATTGGCGTTATGATAATCAAGGTACACCATTAAAGGATTTTGTATTGAACTTGCCTCTATATAGTAGAAGACAGATTCTCTTAACCCGTGAAAATTTTGGTATTGGAAGCTCAAGAGAGCATGCGGTATGGGCCCTCAAGGATTATGGATTTAAAGTAATTCTTGGGGTATCTTTTGCAGATATTTTTTACAATAATTGTTTTAAAAATGGTGTTTTGGTCATCAAGATGGACAAAAATATAATCGAAGATTTCTTTACCGATAAGATAAACGAAAACTTTGAAATTGATTTGATACGACAACAAGTGAGGATAAATTCTAAAGCCTTCGGTTTTGATATCGATCCTACCTTAAAGAGTTACTTGGTAAATGGATTAGATGAAATTTCCAAAACTCTAGAACTAGCAAGTCATATCAAGAAATATGAGGATAAAAATAAAGTTTCTGTGGAATCTAAAAGTATGATATAAACATTAAGATAAAATACTATAGAAAAAAAAATAGTTGATTTTACAAGGGGTAAATCTAATTAAATTTATTACCGTAACGATTGAAGAGTTTCTTATAAGATATATAACTACTATTTTTTAAGATATGAAAATAATTACATCAAAATTGACTCTGTTAATTATACTGTCGACAATTATTGTTGTTGGTAATTTGACGATTTCACAAACCAGTATGGCTGATAATATTGATAAAAGTTTTACATCTTCATCTTCATCTTCATCTTCATCTTCATCTTCACACCCTATTTCTGTACAAAATCTTGATACTACGGCCGATTCTAATCAATATTATGACTCTTTTGTTTGGTCCCATCCAAGTACCTCTAAAATGACTGATGTTTTGACTGCTAGTTTTACAAATATCCTTGATACACAAATTTACACCGGTTTAGACAAGGTTGCAAACTAGCAAAACATCTTTTTTTTAGATTGATAGCAGATGAACGTTCATGAGCATCTGATCAAAAATCAACACATATTTGTCAAATTCCTTTTGCTCAGCTAAAAGAGAAAAAATATAGATATTATTGTTAATAGTCAAAAAAACTTGTTTAGTTTTGAACAAAAGACCTGCATTTTCAAAGCTGTATATTATACTTTCAGCAGGTTTGTTTATACCATCAATATGTATAGTAGATATGTTGTCAAACCTAAATCCCTCATTCTGAATCCCAAGTTTTTGAACTATATCTTGTGTATTGATGCTTTCATTTATTGTAAGGTCATTTTTTGGTCTCAAAATATT
>DASVFI010000250.1:0-14201 GCA_036380115.1 Nitrososphaeraceae archaeon
ATTGAGTGTAGCATAGCTTTGTTTGGACAAACAATTTTTACTATGGTTGAGGATAAAGAAGTCTCTACAGTTACATCAATTTTGAAAGAGTTTCCCGGTACCTTGATAGTTTCAGATATTGATAATAAAGGAGCTTTAATACTAAATTATGATTGATAACCACAACAACAACAACAACAACAACAATAATATACCATCCAATCATCCAAGAGCGAAATCTCTTGCAATAAGAGAATTACTTGTTAGTGGTTTTACATCAGGTTTGGTCGTTAGTGAAGGATTAATAGCTCATGGTAGAGGGGAAGCATTTGATTATCTTTTAGGTGAACAAACATCTCCTTATGCTTTTGATGCAATTAAGGCCGCTGCAAGTTTACTGTTACTTGCTGAGAGACCTGTAATATCTGTAAATGGAAATACCGCAGCATTATGCCCTAAAGATGTTGTTGAGTTAGCAAATGAAACGGGATCCTTATTAGAAGTCAATCTTTTCTATAGAACTAATAATAGAGAAATTTTAATTGCAGAAATCCTAAAAAAAAATGGAGCAAGTATTGTTCTTGGAGTAGGTCAAAAAAAATTTGTAAAAATACCTGAGCTAACTAGCAATAGGAGACATGTTGATTCTGAAGGAATTTTTCTAGCAGATGTAGTTTTTGTACCATTAGAAGATGGTGATCGTACACAAGCATTAATTAATATGAACAAAAAGGTAATTACAATTGATCTTAATCCTCTTTCGAGAACTTCACAGACTGCTACAATAAGTATAATAGATAACATTGTAAGATCTATCCCAGAACTTGTTAAAACTGTAAAACAATTAAAACAAATGAATAAAAATTCTTTATTAAATATTTTGAATAATTTTAATAATCAATATAATCTTGATAATTCTTTAAGAATAATACGGGGAAGGAGTGAGTTATAATGAATAATAATAATAATAATAATACTCACGAAACTAAGCGCAAAAAATTGTCTATTAGTAATATTGTATCCATGAAAAATAAAGAAAAAATTTCAGTTATTACATCTTATGATTACTGGACTGCAAAAATTTGTGATAATGCAGATATTGATATTATACTAGTTGGTGACAGTGGAGGAATGGTTATGCTAGGTTATGATTCTACTGTACCAGTAAATATGAAAGAAATGCTCATATTTACAAAAGCAGTAGCAGTAGGCACTCAGAGATCTCTAATAGTATCTGATATGCCTTTTGGCTCATATCAAATCGATGTTAAGCATGCAGTTAAGAATGCTATTCAATTCATCAAATCAGGAAGTGATGCAGTTAAACTCGAAGGAGGAATTGAAATGATTGATAAAATCAAGGCAATTATCGATGTAGGAATTCCTGTAATGGGTCATATAGGATTAAAACCACAAACTACAAAACTTTGGGAAGGATATAAAGTTCAAGGCAATACCGCTCTTTCTGGTGCTAAACTCTTAAGAGAAGCAAGAGAATTAGAGAAAGTGGGAGTTTTTGCAATTGTGTTGGAAATGGTTACTTTAGAAGTTGCAGAATTAATCTCTAAAAATTTGAAAATACCAACAATTGGTATTGGATCTGGTCCTCATTGTGATGGACAAGTTCTAGTTTTACATGATATGTTAAATCTATATGATAAGATCAAACCTCGATTTGTAAAAAGTTACATCAATCTTTCAGAAACTATTTTGAATGCATTAGAGAGTTATATCACTGATGTAAAAACCAGTAAATTTCCAGAAGATCAGCATTCATACAGAATGCAAAATAAAGAACACGAACAATTATTCAAATCAAGAAAAAGCATGAGAAAGAAGTTATCATCTCCTGTGAGAAAAAATGAGTAGCAGCAATTTACATTCTTCAAAAGATATAACAGGAACATGGGGAAATTTATTAAAAGACAAAAAGATAGTTCTTTGTGTATGTGGAAGCGTTGCTGCATATAAAGCAATTGATTTTGCTCGTCTTCTAATGAGACATGGTGCAAATGTATTTCCTGTAATATCAAATTCAGCTACTATGTTATTACATCCTAATTATTTGCAATGGGCTACTGGAAACGAAGTTGTCACTAAATTAACGGCTAATATGGAACATATTAAATTAGCGGATTATAACAAATCCGATTTAATAATTTTGTATCCTTGTACAGCTAATACAATTGGAAAATTTGCAAATGGGATAGATGATACTCCAATAACTTCTATCTTGTCCGTAGGATTAGGATCAAAAATTCCTATCTTTATTGCACCTGCTATGCATGAAGCAATGTATGACAATCAATTAGTAATTGATAACATACTTAAATTAAAAAAAAACGGGGTAAACTTTTTAGAACCTACTATTTCTGAAAATAAAGCAAAAGTCATTGCGCCAGATCAAGCGTTAAAATCAGTTTTAGAATTCTTCACTAAAGTAGAAAAGAAAAAAAGTGTTCTTTCAAATAAGAACATTTTGATTACATCAGGAGGTACAATGGAATATATCGATCCTATCAGGGTTATAACTAATCTTAGCTCGGGGAAAATGGGTTATGCAATAGTTAAAGAATGCCTTGAACAAGGTGCGAAGGTTACTCATATTGTAGGAAATTCTTCAATTTATTCTACTAGTAATTCTTTTAATTTAGAAAATTTGACAACTATTAGAGTTGATACATCAGATGAAATGTATGCAAAAGTTATTTCTGAAATTACTTCAAAGAAATATGATATAGTTATTTTTGCTGCTGCTGTCACAGATTTTAAACTAGCACAAACCCATGATAAAAAAATTCCCAGTCAAATTTCAGATTCAATAAATTTAGAATTGATACCTACAAAAAAAATTATTAATGAAATTAAATTAATAGACACAGATCTATTTCTTGTTGGTTTTAAAGCATATTATGATGTTTCAGATACTTATTTAATTAATAAGGCAAAGAAAAAATTGAAAGAATGTAATGCAGATATTATTGTTGCAAATGATGTAGGAAGGAAAAATACTAGAATTGGATCTGATTATAATGAGGTTTTTATTGTTACAAGAAATGATACTAATGAAGATAATCAAGTAGTACATTTAACAGTTCAAAGTAAAGAGTCAATTGCCAAAAAATTATTTGAAATTATTATTTCTGAATCAAAAAAATAACTAATTTTAAAATATTCAATCACTTCATCTCTTCATTACCTAATTGCAAGATTGGTTGTAAAATAATTTTTATACGTAATATCTATTTGTAAGATTTTACACTAATGATGAAATGTAAATGATAACAGGGGAAACTAATTGATAACATATGAAAACTAATTGATAACATATGAAAACAGTGTTACCATTTAATAATTTGCTTTTTTTTATAATATTATAGAAATGGCTGAGATTCCATTAAACAAATTTGAAAAAGAAAAAGGGTAATAGAATTACATTTAGAAGGTAAAACCATAAGAGATATGTCTAAAGAAGTTCGAATGTCATTCCGAGATATCTCAAAGATAAGAAAAGATTATGAGAAAACGAAAAGATTAGAAACTAAAAAAGAAGATAAGCCATCCAACCAAAAATCCAAAAAGCCATCTATAAGTAGTAGAGCTTTTAAATTATTTAGTGAGGGTAAAAAACCTACTGACGTTGCAATTGAATTAGATATTTCTGCTGAAAAAGTCGAGAAATTATGGTCTCAATTTTTAAACTTAGAAAGCATGCCTGAATGTTCTGAATTTTATCAGGAGTGTCGATATGATTTACCAACATTATTATCAATAAACAATTTTATGAAAAGAAACAGTGCCTATGGAAATGATATTGCAAATGTTTTGAGACAAGCACAAACTATAGCTAATTTACAAATACATCTTACTATCATTAAAAAAGAAATAGAAAGATTACAAAAAGTTAAAAATAATTATCAACAATACTTTTAAAATAATCAACATATTCACCAAAACCATTACTCAATACTTAATTGGACTTAACCTTATTCAAATAGTGATTTATAATTTCCTTACTAAAGGCAAATATTAATTAATTAATCCCAACTCAAAATAAATGTTTTACTTATTTGAGTAAATTTTTTATAAGGTTTTTATGAATTTTTATGTTAGTATAGTCTTTATGATATTGACTTACCAATCTATATTCTTTATTATATAACAGCTTTATATGATAAATTTACAATAGGTAGGATAGGTTTAGCTTTTTTTCTTTGTTAGAAAGTATTGTAATCTATTTTGCTATTAAGTATTAAATTACACTTCTTTAAACATTCAAACAATATATTAAATGATTATTTATCATAACTTTTTGTACCCTCTTACTATATCGTTTTTCCTTTTTCAATCTCATATAATAATTAAATCTTTATCAAATTTATTGAAATTTATAATTCCTGTTTTCTTATTGCTGTCTATAATTATACTGTCTTCAATTCTTACTCCGTATTTTGATTCAAAATATATTCCAGGTTCTACTGTAATAGTCATATTATTAATTAATAATTCTTCATTATTAGCGCGAATCCAAGGAGGTTCGTGAACGTCTAGACCTATGCCATGGCCTGTTGAATGGTTAAATTCGTTTGCAAATCCATTTTGAGATATATATCCTCTACATGTTTTATCAACTTCTCCTATTTTTGTTTTGTTACTACATTTGTTTAATCCTAATGCCTGAGCTTCCTTTACTATTTCATATATTTTTTTCATTTCTTGATTAATTGTTTTTAAGCCAAAGGTTCTAGTCGCATCTGCTACATAACCATTAAACCTTAAAGTGAGATCAACAACAATAAAATCTCCTCTTTTGAATTTTCTTTCAGAAACACTAGCATGAGGTAATGCTGAATTCATTCCACTTGCTATTATAAATGGATTCAAAGTAGATTTGTATGCAGGAAATCCACCACCCATTTTAAATGTTTCATAGACTAATATTGATTGTAATTCTCTTTCTGTTATTCCTTCTTTAATTTTTTCTTTGCAGATCTCATACAGGTTATCAATAATATTAGCAGCTTTTTTGATATTTTTTATTTCACTTTCATCTTTTATACTTCGTGTTTGAAAAAATGGATCTTCATTAACTATTATTTTATTATGACCTACCTTTTCTTTTAGTTGAGATATTATGTTATAATCAGTATTATCGGTACAATAATAGCCATTATTGTCCAATGCAGAAATGATAGATATCAAAGCATCATTCCCTCTTTCTGTTTTTATTATTTCACATTCTTTTGAATCTTCTAGTGCTCGAAAATATTCTAATTTCGGAGTAAATAACTTTGTAGTGTCATGGTTCATTAATACAACTCCTTCACCCCAAAATCCAGTAAGATAAAAAATGTTTTCAGGGTGAAAAGAAATTATATTTTTACAATTAATGTTAAATGCATTATCTAACAATCTTTTTTTTCTAAGACTAAACATGCCATCATCATTCTCATCATTCTTATGATTATTATTAATTTTCTTATCTATTTGTTACATTATATTATTTAAGTAATTTTAAATAACAGTGATACAGAGTCTAAGTGAAAAATCATGGAATATTTAGCAATGCTTCCTGGCCCTACTAACGTTCCAAACCGTGTTATGAATGCTATGCTTGCTCCTATTATAAATCATCGTAGCGAAGATTTTAGAATTTTATACAAGAGAATAATTGAAAAAACTCAAAAAGTTTTTGAAACAAGTGGTGATATTATTTTATTGACTGCATCAGGTACTGGTGCTGTAGAATCTTCAGTAGTTAATTTGATTAAAAAAGGCGATAAAGCAATTATTCCTGTCAACGGTGAATTTAGTACTAGGCTAGCTGATTTGATCGATAGTTGGGGTGGTAATGCAATAAGAGTTACTGCTCCTTTTGGAGAGAATCCTCCCATTGAAAAAATTGAGGAAGCATTTGAAGTTAATAAAGATGTTAAAGCTTTGTATGCAGTTTATAATGAAACTTCCACAGGAACTACAATAAGATATATGGATAAATTAGGTAATCTTTGTGGAAAGTATGGTTCATTCTATATAGCTGATGCTGTTTCTATCTTGGGTGGAGATGAACTTCCCGTAGATAAATGGAATATAGATATTTGTATTACAGCTTCGCAAAAGGCTTTAGCCGCTCCGCCGGGTGTTTCTCCAATATCAATAAATGAAAGGACAAAAAAATACATGCAATCAAATCCCTCACCTATACTATATTTAAATTTAAATAGATATTTCAAATATTATCTAGAACATACTGAAACACCGTTTACCCCTGCATTGCCTTTGTATTACGCATTTGATGAAGCATTAACTCTTGTACTAGAGGAAGGGATGAGTAAAAGAATAGAAAGACACAGAATCTGTGCTGATGCGTTTTATTCTAGTTTGAATACATTAGGTTTGACTCCTTTTGCCAAAGAAGATGCTAGGAGTAATGTTATTATTGCATTGAACTATCTTGATGGAATGGATGATAAGAAATTTAGAACTTTATTATCAAAAGAATTTAAAGTTCTAATAGCAGGTGGATTTGGTAATCTAAAAGGAAAAGTATTCAGAATAGGTAGCATGGGTGAAGTAACTCGATATCATGTAATGAGAACTATTTCATCGATTTATGCAGCGATGAAAATGCTAGGAATAGATGCAAATGAAAAAGCATTATCCGTTGCAGAAGAAAAGTTAAAAAATCTATAATTTAATCGATCTAATCAATTTATTTTATTTTTTGTCAAACTTAATATAAGGTAAATAAATAGCGATTTTTATGCCTTTTGATAAAGGGTCTTTAATACTATTAGATTATACTGCTAGAATCAAAGATAACGGTGAAATTTTTGAAACAACTATTGAGGAAGATGCAAAAAAATCCAATCTATATGATCCAACGAGAAAGTACGAACCAAGACTTATTTCAGTGGGCGAAAGCTGGGTATTAAAGGGCTTAGATGAAGCTCTTGCTGACACTAATGTAGGTGATAAGCGTTCAATTGAAATTTCGCCAGATAAAGGATTTGGTGAAAGGGATACAAATAAAGTTAGAATGATTCCACAGAGAAAATTAGGTGAAAAGGCCAACGAAATAAAAGTTGGTGATGTAGTAGAATTAGATGACCGAACAGGTGTTATCAGATATATTGGCTCTGGCCGGGTCCAGATAGATTATAACCATAGACTTGCAAGTAGAACATTAGTTTATGATGTCAATGTTGTTAAAAAAATTGAATCCAATGATGATAAAATTAAATACTTGATAAAAAGACGACTTCCCATAGAAGATGAAAAGATTCAATTTGAATATAAAGATGATGAGGCAGTAATAGAATTATCAGAAGATGTTTCTTTGTTGGATGGATTACAAATAATTAAAAAGGCAGTCACTGCTGATATTTTCAAATTTGTAGATGGTCTAAACAAAATAACTTTTCAAGAAGTATATCTGTCGCCAAAAGCGAAAGATTCTACCACATCTACTTCTGAAACTGCAGAACCATCTACTTCTGAAACTATATTATCTAAAACTTCTCCAAGGTCAACTACTTCCCCCAGATCTCAGGCGGCATCAATCTCTGAAAACAAATAAATTTTTTAGTATCTACTTTTAGATACTATATTTATTAAATTTTTTAATACTTACCTTAAATTGGTTATAAAAAAACGAAGTCTTTTAGTTAGAACAGAATTTACTGTCTTAAATAACCTTTGCTGATTTTGCTAATTCATAAGCTGATTTTTTATTGAGTTTTGTTTTACTTAATATTGTATATCTGTCTGGCCTTAAGTCTTGTGCCATTATTAATGATTGAATGACATCTTTTTCACTTACTTGTATTTGATTAGCTTTGACTGGTGCTTTGACATTTTCTAGAACAGATATAATACGCTCAAAATCCATATCATAAAGTTTGGACATAATTATGGTTCCTAGCCCTACTCTTTCTCCATGAAGACCACAATTACCATTAGTAATATATTCTAGAGCATGACTGAAAAGATGTTCAGAGCCTGAACATGGCCTACTACTTCCTGCTATTCCAGCTGCAACGCCTGCACTAATCAAAGCCTCTATTATAGTTCTAACTCCATTTTCGTTTAACAATAATTCTTTCGATTTATTCATAATAATATCAGCACTCAATTTAGCTAAGTGAGCAGAATATGCTCCATAATATTCATCTTTTTCATCCCTTGCTAATTCCCAATCTTTTACAGCAGTGAGTTTCCCGATTAAATCTCCACAACCACTAGACAATAATCGATGAGGTGCTTCAGAAATTAATTTAATATCTGCCAAAACTCCTATAGGTGTATTTACCTTAATTGAATGAGGCTTATCTGATCCTTTAAGAGAAACAAATGGACTTGAAATACCATCATGAGAAGCAGATGTTGGAATACTTATAAAGGGTTTTTTGATTGAATATGCTATCATCTTTCCAACATCAACTGATTTTCCTCCTCCAACTCCAAGTATTATATTAGGTATTAATTCCTCTATCTCTATTTTAATTTTAGATACCGCTTCAAAAGATGCATCTTTTCTAATGAACCAGTAATTTTTAATTCCATGACCATCTAAAGATCTCCGTATTTTCTTTTCAAACTTATTCCTTACAGATTCTCCGCTAATTATAACAACATTAGATATTCCATTGTTGATATCTCTTATAAAAGTCCCAAGATTGGAAATTACATTATCTCCTACCAGAATTTTCCTTGGTAGCTCCATTAAATGAGTATTAGATTTCAAAATGTCTTTCTTTAAACAAAGGTTAATACATAATAAAATAAATTTATTTCTTAATTGTATAAAATTAGTATATTTTAAGATATATTTGTGATTAATCTTTATTATTATTATTATTATTGTTGTTGTTGTTGTTGTTGTTCAACAACATCTGCTATAGCATATCCCATTCCAACTCTTTTAATTTTTATCTTGACTTGATCTCCTTCCTTTGTATTAGCTACAAATATTACCATTCCTTCAATTTTAGCAACACCTGAATCTCCTCTTTTACTCATTGCTTCAATTTTTACATCGTATTCTTCCCCTACTTTAACTGGAATCTTAAAAGATCTAAACTTCCTGAAACCTGATTCATCTTTTGAACTATTTTCATTGGATCTGTCTATATTTTCCCTATTGGTTTCTATATCCATATAATCTAACCTTTCTTTGCATTGAATTTATTATATTTTACTATTTCAACCTTATTTTCAGATGTTGCATAAAAAAGCATTATACAAATCTTCTATTGATTGATTAATGGATTGATAAATAAATAAAAAAAATCGGAATCAATTTATATTTAAATAAAAAAATTGAGGTATATTATACTATACTGAAGGAAATTAAAATATGGAATTAACTAATTTTGATAATGAACAATCAAGTCAGAATATCATGGCTACTATTTTAAAGAGTTTACCAAAGGAGTCTGGCTTGACAAAGATAGAATATGAAGGACCAAGTATTGCTCTTTACAGTAAAAATCCAAGATTCTTGATAGAAAACTCCCAAATTCTATCTAATATGGTCAATATAATTAGAAAGAGAGTAGTAATAAGAACTGATGAATCAATTAGAAAATCTCGAAGAGATTCAACCAATATTATTCAGAATCGTCTTGAGTCATTTAAATCTGAAATTAAAGGAATTATTTTTGACGATGCCTTAGGCGAACTTACAATATTCATAAATAATTCATTTGAAATTCTAAACCAATTAGAACATACCATTTTATTGGATTTAGTCAGTGAGACTGGTTGGAAAATTAATGTTAGAAAATCTATAATAAAATTATCTACCATCCAATATATCGATAAAGTTCTAAGTAATTCTATTGATTATAGGATAAAATTCTATAAAGAATTAGGTGAAAAAGTTTTCCGACCAAAATTAAGTAATAGTTGTGAAGCAAGTATTGTGACTTTAGGAGGATTTGGTGAAATTGGTAGATCGTGCTTTTTACTCATTACTAAAGAAAGTAAAGTATTACTTGATTGTGGAATAAACATTCATGAAGAAAAACCTTTTAATTATTTTCCAAGATTTGATATTACCGGTTTTTGTTTAGATGAGATAGATGCAGTTATAATTACTCATGCTCATATAGATCACACTGGTTTTCTTCCACTTTTATTCAAATATGGCTATAGAGGTCCGGTGTATTGTACTGAACCAACGTTACCCTTAATGACACTTCTTTTTCTTGATTATCATAAAAATCATGGACTATATTCTGAAGAAGATATAGAAAATGTAATAATTCATACTATGCCATTATGTATGGGAATAGTTACAGATATATCGCCAGATATTAAACTCGTACTCTCTAATTCAGGACACATACTTGGATCTACCTCGATTCATCTTCATATTGGAAATGGAGAATATAATATAGTTTATACAGGAGATCTAAAGTTTGGAAAAACTAATTTATTAGACAATGCTTCTTGGAATTTTCCCAGAGTAGAAACTCTCATTATAGAAGGTACTTTTGGAAGTAAAGATTCACCTCATAAACGTGAAGAAACAGATCCAATACTGATAGAAAGCATTAATCAAACTCTACGAGAGAACGGTAGAGTTCTTATCCCAGTCCCAATAATAGGCCTTTCGCAAGAGCTTATCTATACTTTAACAAGATATCAAGAACTTGGTAAATTGGAACCAACAGAAATTTTTATAGATAAATCCATACTTGAAGCAACAAATCTTTATGAATTATATTATGAATATCTATCAAAAGAAATTAAAACAAAAATTTTAACTGAAAATATCTCTATATTTAATTATAAAAAACTCAAATTGGTCAATTCAAAATCAAAAGTAGATAAACCTGGAATTATACTGGTAGCATCATCTATGCTGATGGGTGGTCTTTCTATAAAATTCTTAAAGCAAATTCATGATGATCCTCTTAGTAAAATAATATTTTTATCTTATCAAGCACCAGGCACACTTGGTAAAGAGATTCAGACAGGAACCACTGAAGTAACAATAAATGGGCAACAACCGTTAAAATTAAAGTGCAAAATCGATTCTATTCATGGATTTAGCAACCATAGTGACTATAATCAACTTCTTGCTTATATGAGTAGATTGAAACCAAAACTAAAAAGAGTTATAGTAAACCATGGAGAAAAACCTCGAATTCAAAATTTGGCTTCATCAGTAAACAAGATCCTTAATATTCAATGTCAATATTTACTTGTCCCGGAAGCAGTAAAACTTTTTTAATTTATTTATTGAAGTTTCTGTATATATTTATAGACAAAAACAGCACAACAGCAGCAGCAACAACAATAACAATAACAATAACAATAACAACAACAACTCCAGCAACAGCAGCAGTGATCATTAAACTTAAAGGTGTATATTTCTTATAGTAATATATGCAGAATGAGGAATTAATAAAATCATCTATTGATAATCTTTCAAAAAAGTGGAATATTGAAAAACCTATTTATGATCTTCATTTAGGCAGAAGAAGTGATGTAGTAGATACTACAATTAAAGTAAACCAAGTAACTTTTCATATACCAAAATTATCCAATGATAATCTATTTGTTCTATGGAACTGTCTTTGGCCGGATTGCCATAACTGTTGTGAAAAACAAGGAAGATTGCCTTTAACTAAAGATGACCTTTATAATCTTAAAAGTAAATTGAATTATGAATCTATTAATGAATTTTTGGATAAAGAAACAAGAATATCTTCTTGGAACGAGCCAGGAACTTATGGAAATTTAATTACTCATATTACAATGATCTCCTTAAAACGAAAGATAGATGAGAGCGATGAAGAAGATGGGAAACCAATAAAATGTAGATTTTTAGATGATCAAGGTAGTTGTAAAATTCAAGATGGCAAACCAGGTGTATGCTGGTTATATCCTTTTGCATCATGGATGGAATCATATAATAACAGACCTCTAGTTCATGCAACGTTTCAATTCACAGGAGATTGTCCTGGTTATTATCTTAGTAAAACTATAGATGATATGATACCTGTTTTAGAGGATTATTCATTAAAAATTTATGATTATAATATGAGTGTTAATAGAACAATAAGAGAAGGATTTGGATCTACTAGTATATTATAGTAATTAACTTATTTATTAATTTATGTGTCTATTAAATTAATAAAAAAGAAATAAAAACAATTAATATAAAATAAAGACAAATAAATAACTCTACCTTTATCAATAGAGATAGCATGTCTAATGGTAAATCTGCTGAAGATGATAATATTAAAAGTGCCGCTGACCTATTATTAAAAGGAGGTACCTTACTTAGCAATTCATGTGAAAATTGTGGAGGAGTTCAGGTTAGTTTTAAAGAAAATATTGTCTGTGTTAGTTGTGGAAGGAAAGTAAAAGAAATAAGTGTTACACAAATGGAAGAGGAGCAGAAAAAAAAGAATTCAAGTAATAATAATAATAATAGTGATTCTGGTTTATCTAAAGAAATGAAAGTTCAATCTAATTCTGATGCTAATAGTGATAGTGGTGGTGGTGGTGATGGCAGACTTAGAACCTATGAAAAAGTAATTTCCAAGAAAATTACTTTATTATTCACTAGCTTAGAAAATGACAGTGATATTCTTATTCAAAATACGAAACTAGATCTAATATCAAAATATTTAGATGTACTTGACAAATTAAAGATTGTTAGCAAAGAAAGTTAATTTAATTTTAAGTTTAGAATAATAATTCTTTATCTTATTTTACTTTTTTAATGTATCTTGTGTTCTAAATAATTATTTTATTATAATATAATAACAAATTTATTTCTTGATCCAATAGATTACTTCAATAAGAATGCCAAACTTTACCATTAATTTCTTTTAATAATCTATATAAGGAGCGCCATATTTCAATTTTAGAGTGATATTGTTTGAATTTAGTTTAATATGTCAATAGTAATTTATAAATTACTATATTATAATAAAATAAATATAATATAATTGCCTTAAAGTATTATTAATATACTTTTTTTGCTATTGTAGTTTTGTTAATGCTTTTTAAAGACAAGCATCACAGATGTCACTAATATGTTTCCTACTTTTATAAGTGTAAGTGGATGGTTTTTCTTAAATTCATCGTCATCTGATGTATCCCAATAAACAGCATTAGGATAATCTAAGACTGTATCTAGTGTCTTTGTTGTTATTCTCAAGTCTAGTGGCTCTACAAGTTTTAATGAATCTAATTTATCTATTAAATCTGAATAAATTGTATCTCTATTGAAGAATTCAGGATGGCTTTTATTATTGATTATATATTCCGTTGTTATTACAGCAATTCCTTCTTTTTTTAATATTCTTTCAATTTCTTTCAAGCTCTTTAATGCACCTTCATGATTTTGTCCTCCAAAATGTTCTATTGAAGAAAATGAAAAAGCTATATCAAAAGTCTCGGAAGGAAATTCTAATTTAGTTCCATCCATTCTCAATACTGTTAATGCATCTTCTTTGTATGGAAATGGTGCATATTTTTTTGGATTTTCAGGAAAGTCTGATGGAGCAAAATTATCCCATTCTTTTCCATCGTAAATGTCGGTAGCATAGACATGTTTCAAATTATTTGCTAAATAAAATAAAACTTCTTCTCTTCCTGCACCAATACCTATAGCAGTACATTTATCATTTAATTTGTTAAATCTTTTCATAGCTATGATTCCAAGAGCCCATTCCCAGTCTTTTCTATGAATTAAACCAGGTTTACGCATACCTACTATTTTATTATTTGTTGAAGTCGTCGTCCAATCGTTTCTATGAATATAGGTTTCATAAATTGGATTTTGTAATTCATTAATTATTTTTCTGAGTTCTTTATTATCCCAATCTTCAAGATAGCATAATCTATTTAACATTAGATTATTGTTTTTATCGATAGAAAAAGGAGAATTTCTTTTGAGGTGGCTTATGTAATTATTTATTTCTTTTTCATTTTGCAATTTTATTTGTCTCTCTCTTAATGTCTTTAGTTTAGTTCGAATTTCCTCAGGACTTTTTGCTTGAAATACGTCTTTTATTATTATGGGATGATGGAATAAGGTTAAGATTTTACTTTGTAGTGTCATATCCACTATTTAAAAATTCATTTATTTATTATTATCTAAAGTAATTAAATAACTAAATCCAGTATCACAAATTCTTTTTATTATAAAAAATGTTGGGTCAGTTTAATTTACTAACTAATTATAATTTAATGTC
>DASVFI010000251.1:0-4177 GCA_036380115.1 Nitrososphaeraceae archaeon
CTAACGAAATGAAATTATGGTCAAATATACTCAAAGATATTCAAAAGAATGAAAAAAATGTTAAAACTGCCATAATAACAGCAAATACTCATTATGCTGGCTTTGGTCCAATGACAGCAAAGTTATTTGCAGAAATGAGTAATTTACAAAATAAAGTAAGGTCATTTCCAATTGTAGATTACCAAATACTAAAGAATGGAATTACTACTAAAAATAAGAATAAGAAAAACATCACCTCTAAAAAATAATGGACAGGAAAAGCAATTTTCCATGTAGATATAAATTCATTTTTTTCTTCATGTGAAGAATTTAGAAATCCATCATTAAAAGGAAAACCACATGCAGTAATAATGACAGATCAAGACAAAAATAACATTACAAAAGGTGTAGTAGCAACATGTTCGTATGAAGCCAAAAGACTTGGAGTGCAATAAGCAATGTCTTTATACAAAGCATTAGAATTATGTCCAAATTTAATATTGAATGCAGTAGACAAAAAACTCTACAGTAAAATATCAGATACAGTTATGGAAATATTAGAAGGATATGCAGATACTTTTGAACAGGCAAGTATTGATGAAGCATATTTAGATTGCACAGATAAAATTTCCTCTTCTAATACTAATAATATAACAACGACAGTAGAAGAATACGCCCTAGAAATTAAAAAATCCATCAAAGAAGAATGTGGTGGATTGTTAACATCTATAGGTGTAGCACCAACAAAATCTATAGCAAAAATTGCATCAGATTATCAAAAACCAGATGGTCTTACTATTGTACCAGTCTATGAATTGAAAAAATTTTTGATTTCATTGGGAGTAGAAAGAATTTCAGGAATTGGAATCAAAACTCAAAAAATCCTAAAAGATGAAATGAAAATTAAAACTATAGGAGAATTAGCAAATACAGATGTTCAAATACTTATAGAAAGATTTGGAAAAAAGATAGGAACATGGATGTGGCAAGTCGCAAACGGAGAAGATAACGATCCAGTTATTCCAAGAGGAGATCATATCTCATTAAGTACTGAATCTACTTTAGAGAATTTTACATTGGATAGAAAAATAATAAAGCAACTTCTGTATGAAATGATTGATGAAATACTTGAAAGGATAACGAATAACAAATACCAATTCAAAACAGTAGGAATAAAATTGGTAAGAACAGATTTTAGTATTGAAACTCGTGAAAAATCTTATAATACTTATCAAAGCGAAAGGAAAAGTATCGAATCAGTAATAGAGGAACTTTTGAATAAGTTTATTTTAGAAGATAGTCTATCTATATCAACAACTAAAACTACCAATCCAAAAAGAATGACTGGCAAAAAGATATTGTCTATACGAAAAGTAGGAATGAGAGTATCAAATTTGATATCATTAGACAATAATAACGATATTATCTATAGACAAATGACACTACTAGATTATATTTAGTGTTAGGAGAGTTTGCGGATCATTTCAATGTTACCAGTTCAAGGTATCGCTAATCGAATATGATCTTGGGTATGAATTTGGGGAATGGTTCTAACTCCTATAAGTGGTATTATATTTCTCTTCTTATCTCCTCTAAGTTAAATGAAAAAATTGGATAAAGAAACTAACTCTGCTCTTATCTATAGTAACATTAAACCTTCTAGAAGAGAACAAATACTTTTGATATACTTTAGATAAGCAATTTTTGCTGAAAAGAAAATAAAAGGGATTAAACATAATAAACAGATTGCAAAAATTGAAAATCCTAAAAATCATAGTAAACAAAAGATATTGAAGGAAAAAAAAGAAGAAGAAGAAAAAGAAGAAGGAAGTATATTAAAACATGAAACCAAAATATTAGAAAACGTAGATGAAATTAAGGCTAGAATTATTCATTTGGTTGAAACATCCTCTCAATTGTTAATTGTTTCATCTTATGGAGGAATGCAATTAATACACAATAATTTTTTGGATTCTTATAGAAAAATACTTGATAAATATAAAAGAGGAGAAGGTAAAGAAGGCATAAAATGGATTTGTAATATACAGAAGGAGAGCATAGAGTTAGTTAAAATATTTTTAAACATGGGAATGCAAATTCGTCATGTTAAAAACCTAACACCTATGAATTTTGCATTAGGTGATAGAGAGATAAATGCAACCATAGAAAAGATGGAAGAAGGTAAAATGGTTCACAGTCTTTTAACAAGCAATGAACCAGTTTATATAAAACACTTTCATTCCATTTTTGAAAATTTATGGTATAGTGGAATTGATGCTACAGAGAGAATAAAAGAATTAGAACAAGATATAGAATCAGAAGGTATAGAAATTATCCGAAATCATTTTGAAGTTCAGAGGCTTGTCTTTGATCTTTTAAGATCGGCTCAAAAGGAAATATTGGTAGTATTTTCTACTGCTAATGCATTTCATCGCCAAGAAAAAGCTGGGTCTATAAATTTATTAATTGAAATTGCATCCAAGAAAGACAATAACATAGATATCAAAATCATGACACCATTTGACAATAAAATAGAACAGATAAAAAATGGATTGGATAATGTAACAATAGATTATGATGACGAAATAAAATATGGCTACAAAAAAGGACAAATCGAAGATATGGTAAAAGAAAAAAATAGGAAACAACAACAAAATTCTAAAAAAATAGAGATTAAATTTATTGAATCAAGCACAACAATTTCCATTCTCATAGTTGATAGAAAATACTCCTTAGTTGCAGAATTAAAGGATGACACTAAAGATACATCCATTGAAGCAATAGGATTAGCAACTTATTCTAATAGCAAATCAACAGTATTGTCTTATGTCTCAATGTTTGAAACATTATGGCTACAAACAGAATTATCTGATTTATTGAAAATACAAGACAAAATACAAAAAGAATTCATAAATGTAGCGGCTCATGAATTAAGAACACCCATCCAACCAATTCTTGGAATATCGGATATTCTTTATTCTCAAATTGAAGATAGACAACAAAGAAAATTACTAGAAGTAATTATTAGAAATGCGGAAAGATTAACACGGCTTACTAATGATATTCTAGATGTAGCAAAAATAGAAACTGGAACCTTACAAATAGAAAAAGAAAGATTCAATCTATATGATCTAATATCAAATCTTATTTCAAACTATAAAACTAGTATTAGAGAAATAGAAACTAGAAATGTAAATTTCTTGTATATTACAGAAGAACAAAATTTGAATATTGAAGGAGATAAAGGACTGTTATATCAGGTTTTAGATAATCTCTTGTCTAATGCTATCAAATTCACAAAAAGAGTAGGCGATCGAGCAAATATAACTATCACTACGAAAAGAAGAGAAAAGAATGATAATACTATTATTGTTAGTGTAAAAGATAATGGCACTGGTATAGATAAAGAAATCCTGCCAAGACTTTTTACGAAGTTTGCTACAAAATCCGAATCGGGCACAGGTCTAGGACTATATATTTCCAAAAATATTATTGAAGCACATCGCGGGGAGATATGGGCTGAAAATAATTTGGATGGTCGTGGAGCAACATTTAGGTTTACATTAACAGTTTCAGAGTAATATGTTATCTAATTGTATCTAATTATGAAATCAATTTGGCAAATCTAATAAACATCTAAACCATGAGGTATAATTGTTATTGTTAGTTTCCCATAATTAATAAAATCTTATAACTTGAATTATAGTGTATTAAGTTATTTTATTGTTTAACAATAGAGTATATGGTAAATCTAATATGATTATAATATAGTACGATATATTCTAAAAACAAATTATCATTCTAGATCTAGCAGTAACCTATATGCATTATGGATGAGTTCCAAAATTAATATTTTATGACATTTAATCTTATAATAAACAATTTTATCTTTATCTCGCAGTATTGGAAAGAATAATAAATATAATTCTGGAAATCATGGATTTGTAATAATTCAATAAACCCTTTGAAATATTTAGATGTTCTAATCTTTCATATATTATTTCTCATTATATAGTTTTAAAATTGATAGTTTTAATTTTTATTTATTATCGTAGTCACATATTTAATTAAATCTTCATTTTTGATTGGTTTTTGAATAAAAAACTCTTTATCAAGTAGTTTAACCAACTGAGAAGAATATTTTTTTCTAAACTTTTCATAGTAAAATTCACTTGCGGTTAAAAAGCAAACTTTTACT
>DASVFI010000252.1:0-4547 GCA_036380115.1 Nitrososphaeraceae archaeon
TCAGAGACTATGCGGGGTGGAACGGCAGGTAAAGCAATGTGGAGTACCTATTTTAAAAGTTGGCAGGCTGTTCCTCAGTCTGTTATAAAAACACTAATTGCTGACGTTCGCAAAAGAAAAGGACTTAATCCCGAGCCTCCAGGCCCTGATGAATTTATTGACAAAGAATAATGTAGAAAATCTACCCTAATTCTTTTTCATAAGGATATTTTGAGATTTTGTTACTTTAATTAGTAAATAAAAATGAATTAGTTAATTCCAATGTATCAAACTAATCGCTTTATCGTGTAATTTTTTATCAAATGCTTTTATATCTACCTTCTTAAATGGATTTATTTTTTCTAAAATTGGAGGAACTTCATTTTGCTCTATTGTTGATTTATTTTTTAATTCTTCAAGTATTTTTTCTTGTAATTTTGGATGGCATATTTTACTATGGTATATGCATCCTAGAGAACCATTAATCATCTCTTTCAAATGTGCTTCTCCTTTGTCTTCATGAAAATGTGGATTTCTGGTTTCTACTTGCATAACTTCTACTCCTTTGTCCATTGCATCCTGATTTTCTGTAGGTAATATTCCACCAAACTGTTCAAGTAAATTAACAATTTCATACGTTTCTACTGAGAATCCTGAAGAAAAATTAAGAAGCTCAGCGAGTTTAATAGACATACAATGTTCGCCAGAATTGCCGGTTCTCATAACTTCTGTTTCAAATCCTGTATAATATGAAATAAGTGAGTTTAAGTAGTGATTAGTAATTTCCGAAACTCTTCCCCATTTAGAAAAGTAAATTCCACTTTCAGAAATCTTTGGTTTATAAATCCAGGAAACTCTTATCATTTTATAAGGGGTATCAGACATGGCAATTCCTGATGCAAAAATTTTTACATATTCATTGACTGCACCTGGTACATAATTATCCCCATCAATAAAACCAACGTATTCTTTGTTAACCATTTTAGCAAGAAGCATTCCTAGTACCATTCCTTCCGCCTTGCCATTTCTAATTAAATTATCCGGGCCTAATAATTCATTATATCCTACTTCTCTTAATGTTTCAGCAAGACCTTCGTCTCTTTGATGGAGAATCAATGCATTTTTGTTAGCAAATCGATTAAATTGTTGAAGTGATTCTTTCTCTAATTTGTATCTATCAACAGGTTGTCTGGGACTGTTAGAGACTATTATTGTCATACAATCATGAGGGATTCCACTTAAAACACCTTCTAACAGCTTTAATCTTTCATTTTTTATTGGAATGACTATGGCCATCTTACTTTCTATCTCTGAAATGACTTCATTTCCAACACCAGTAATATTTTCTGATACTTTTTTTCCTTTATCTAATCCAGAATCAAGTTCAAATACTCGCTGAACGCCATGAAGACTTATTGATCCAAATCTTTCAGTAAATCTAGGTAAATCTAATTTCATTTATTCTATCTCCTTTTTATAAATACAGAATTAAAAGATATTGCTATATATTTAAATGGATTTTAATTCAATTAAAAATATATATTAATTTAATTGTAAAAGCGATTTGATATATTTCTGTGTATTGACTTTCTTTTTATATTCTCCATTTTTATATTGGTATTTCTCATATTTTCTTCTTCTAGTATTCTCAATAACTTGATTAATGATTTTTCCTCTATAAATGATTTTAAAACCCTCTCTATGGATTTATCTCTCAATTTATTAAAAATAACTATTATTTTATTTAACTGATATTCAATCTGGTAATCATAAATTTTTAGAGGCTTTTTTTAAAAAAAAAGTTCTAGGAAATTATTCTTAGGTCTTATGATAATTTAAATAAACCTTTTTAATTCATTTTTATTTAAGAAAATTAGGAAATTACTCTAATTTTATTTTTTAAAGTCTTTGCAATTAGGAATGGCGCACTTATTAATGCAGGTATACTTATAATAATAAAGATAGTTTGAAATGATGCCAATAATGATATAGTGGTAGTTCCTGCGCTAAATCCAAAAATTGCTGCTATTATACTTCCTGCACAAGTGGGACATCCTATAAATAATCCGCATGTTGCACCTATACTTCCTAAAAACTTTGATTGTTTATTGTTATCTTCTTTTAGTTTTTTGATCATAAAAATATTTATTGCAATATTAAATCCTACTAATAAGGATACAATGAATAATAATACTATATTAATTGGAATTAGAAAGATAAAAAAATTTTCAGCTAAATAGATGTATGTCATAGGTACATATCCTATTGTGTTACAGCACGGAACTATTTTTATTGATGGAATGAGTTTTTTATCTTCAAAAGAATTCGTCACATTATCACTAAAGATAAATATCTGAGAAAGAAAACTAAAAATGATACTATAAGAAATTGCTGCTAAAATCATTATCAATGTATATCTCTTTTCTTTAAATGGTAATGAAATGTAATATCTTAAATTATTTTTTGTTATTTCTTGTGAAACATAAATATTCCATAATCCAAAACAAATAGCTATTGATGAAATAAATGTTATTATTAGTATTCCTATTGATAAATTAAATAATATTGGAGTAAACATAATTATATCATTAAAATATGGGTTTGTAAAGCTTGAATAAATGCTATATGAGAATATTAATGATGAAATACTAAAAAGTATTATTCTTAATCCTTTATTCCATAAGAAATTTTCTTTTATTCTCATAGTTATAAATGCTATATTAAAATAAACTGCCAAAATTAAATTTTATTATTATATAAATATATGAAAAATTTATCTCGTAGTTTATCATAATACTAATAGAGATGAACGACATTTTTTCATCAAATGATGAATATATTCAAGTGGAGATTAGCAATATTGGATACGCTGATCATTTGGGATTAGAAGGTTTTTTAATTTTAAAATCTATAGAAGGAAAGGAATTTCCTATTAATGCATTTTCTGGTGAAGTTGCAAAACATATACTCAGATTTAGAGAAGGAGACAAAAATACTATTCCGACTATTTATAATTTAGTTGAAGAAATAGCTGTAATGCAAGATCTCTTATTAATGGAAGTTCGAATTTATATGAGTGGATCAGTATTACGAGCTAACTTATATTTTAGAGGCAGAAAGGATACACTTATTTTGCGTAATTATAGGGCATCTGATGCTATTGCATTAGCCTCATACTATGACGTTCCAATAAAAGTGAGAAAAAACTTGTTTGAGGATGAATTGCAAACAACAGAATAATTCCATTAGATAGCTACAGAACCTTTTAGTCTCATTTACTTTTAATAAAAAAATTATTCTTTATAAAAAAAGGATAGAAAACTAAAATATATTTTATTCTATTCTCATTTTAAAACAATTTAGAATTATTTTATTGTTGTTTTCTAGACTATTTCTAAAAGATAAACTCAAATATTAAAATTAAAAGCATAGAATCTAGCAAAAAAATCAAAATAAACGTGGATTTTTAATTATGAATTTGCCTAATTAACGTTGACCTATTTCATTCATTCATATAATTAACTGCATTTCAAATTTGCAAATTTTATTATTACTTTTGACTTTAAGTGACTATAAATAACTAAACGAAGTTTAATTCCGTTATTGCTATTTATTGTATGATTACATTATTTTTCAATATATTATAGTCTTATTGTTAGTATATTAATTAAGAATACTCTATTTTTAAGCATTCTTAAGAATGAATTATTATGGATGTTAAGATATCAATGATTAATATTATTATTTATGTTTAATGGGGTAATGAATAAATACATATATTCTATTCCTCAATCTTCACTATGATACAAAAATATTCGAATTGTTTTGTAATAGTAGGATCCTTTATAACAATTGCCTTTTTAGGAGGAGCGACATTTGTAGATTCTTTTGGTGTTATGAATCCAAATTTAGTTCAATCTACTACTGATGGATCCTTAGATGTAAGTATTTCTCCTTCGTCTGAAGTAATTAATACAAATGACCAAGTTAAATTTAAGATCAATTTTTTTGAACCTGGTACAGATAAAATTCAGGTTCATGTTGATTATGATTTTCAAATATTAAATAATGGAGAAGAAATATTTTCTGCTGCAAAACAAATTAGTCAACCTCTTCTTCATACAGCTGAAGGTTCTGTTACTATTCCTTTTACCTTTTCATCACCAGGAGATTATTCAATTAATATACCTGTTCTTGGAATAAACTTTGTTCCTATAAATCCAGAATCTGCTAAATTCGAATTTACTATAAAATAATTAAATGATTTTTGTATAGCGTAACATTTTTTATTTGTAAGGGTTCTATTTTCTATTGTTTTGAGAGAAGAAGAGGCTTGGACTTTGATGAGGCCTATATGTCGAGAATTGGATGAATTAGTTAATTTAAGAAAAGTAAAATTCCTATCGGGCTCTCATAATGAAAAAGAGGGTTCCTACAAGATCTATCTTCAATGTAGTAAAATTCATCTTTCTTCAAGGGGTATTTTTGATAACATTGGAGATATTGAATATCAAAACAATAAACTGCGAATAGGTTTCCGTAGTAATAAAATACCTTTAAATCTAATG
>DASVFI010000253.1:0-4412 GCA_036380115.1 Nitrososphaeraceae archaeon
ATGTACAATCAAAACAGGACATTTCGAATTTTCTAATACCTTTCTTGATACGCTTCCTAATGTTTTTATTTTTGAAATCCCTTTAAGACCTACATTTCCCATTACTATCAAATCAATCTCTTCTAATTGTGAGAATTTTAATATTTCTTCTGCGGGATTCCCATGAATAACCATGCTTTGTAGAGTAGAACCATTAGATTCAATTGTCTTTATTTTATCTTCAAGTATGTTTTTAGCATCATTTTTAGTTTCTATTGCAATATCTTTTAGATATTGTTCTAAAGTAATTGTATCGCCTGTCTTGGGAGATTGAATCTTTCTTGATAAATAGGACTTCATTGAATCATCATATGGTTGTACTACATGTAATAAAATAATCTCTTGTTGTTGTTCTTTCATATTTTTAACAAGATCAACGGTATAATTTAGAGCATATTCAGCAGGTCTAGAATTATCAAAGGGTACAAGAATTTTTTTAATCATCTCAAATTATATCTCTTGTTAAGTTTATAATATTTTTTTACTATTTTAATCAATTACTTTAATACAAAGTAAGAGAATTCTACTGCTACCTCCAGCATTTTATTGAACACAGAAATGCTATAGTAATGATTTTACATATAATTTATAAATAAATATCATGTGATTTACAGAGATAATTGGATAGCATAAAATATTATTATTGTATTATTTTAAAATAATACAATAGCATTTTTTTCTATTCATCCCAATACTTACCATATCTAATCATAGCTTTTGCAAGATAATTATCATCTTTATTTTTTTCATAATAATATTTAATTATATCAGTTACAGTCACAATTCCGACTAATGTATTATTATCTTTTACTACAGGTAGCCTTCTAATTTTATGTTTTACCATTTTTTTAGTAGCATCATATAAATGAGTATTTTCCTTGACAGTTATTAATGGCTTGGACATGATATCTGTTGTTTTAGTAATTTTAGGATCTTTGCCATCTGATATTACTCTTCTCACAATATCTCTTTCAGTGATTATTCCAATAGGTTTTGTATTTTGATCTAATATTATTATTGAACCGACTTTTCCTTCTTTCATCAAGTTTGATACCGTAAAAATAGAATCAAAATGCGTAGCTTCTAATAATGGAGGGTGTTTCATGATTGTACGAATTAATATTGTTTCAGCCTCTTTTTGGTTAATATAACTCAAATTCTTACTAAAAATAATGCAGTTTAGTTATTAAAATTAACTATATGTTTATTCTGTAAGGAATTAGTAAATTAACATAAATTTGGAAAAGTATCTATTTAGTAAAATTATGTTGAATAATCATTATATCGTGAATTAGAATATTATCATTTTTGTTTAATATGGTAATTTTCGTTATAATACTTTGTTAATGTTATTATAAAATCGGCAAATTGACTTTTATCTAATACTTCAATATTTTCTATTTGATCTTTTATCCAATTCTTTGAATTATTATTTTGGATATTGTAGTTATATGGATTTTCATATATTTTATTATAATCATATATCGCTTTGTCTTTTCTTTCTTTTTCCTTTCTTTCTTGTTCTTCCTGTTTGATTTTCGTCTTTAATCCAGGATAAATTAATTTTGCTGCAATGGGGGAAAGGAAACCAAAAAATGTGAACATTCCTGCAAATAAAAGCAATATTGTAATAATTTTTCCTTCAGTAGTTTGCGGATAAATTTCACCATACCCGACAGTACTCATAGTAACAATTGCAAACCAGTAAGCATCCTCTAAATTGTTAATACTTGTTTCTTCTACTATTCGCTGTTCTACAATATATAATCCGTTTGCACCAAGAATAATGGCAGACGATGGCAACACTAAAAGATAGATAAAACTTTTATTTTTTATATTAAAAAACATGAACTATAGTCTATTCTTTACCAATAAATTGCTTCATTTTAGTAGACAACAAAATACCATTCATACCGTTATGATATCCTCTCCGCTTAATGAAAAAAAATTACTTTTCATTAGTAGTAGCCTATTGCATTTATTAGCAAATTTTTCTAGTTTTAGAATTTAATTCTTTATATATTTTATTTTACTAAAAAAAGTATGAAATCAAAAATCTATTCAACAATAGTAATTTCATCAATTCTTGCATTTGCTTTAATTGCAGCAATACCAGCAACTTCTGTAAGTGCAATAGTTCATGAAGGATTGATGGGAGGAGGAAATACTACCCAAGGTGAAGGTGGAAATACTACCCAAGGTGAAGGTGGAAACATGACCCAAGGTCAAACTGGTGGAGATACTGGGGGAACGACTGAAGGACAATAATAAAATATAGAATATAGAAATTCTATTAGACCATTTTTTTCTATTTCATTTAATTTATTCAAATAATAAAAGAACTGGATAAGTAATATACTAGTAATTTTAGTAATATCAAAATATTAATCATGATAAACAATTGATTCATATAATTTTGAAGAAAGAACAAATTAAGAAGTTTGGATTGTAAAATTTTTTTTATTTTATAATTCTAAAAGAGATAATTAGTTTAGTATTGTTAACAATAGTGTAACCTCTGAGCTGAGTCATATCCTTTTCCGGTGACTTAAATTTACATGGCTTTCTTGGATTAGATGAAAATGTAAGAAATGGCTATGAAAAGATAAAAGTGATATTTAAAATCAGAGTCGATGCACCAAAAGAAAAACTACAAGAATTGGTACAACTTGCACAAAAGAGGTCACCAGTATTTGATATTGTTCAAATCTGGCTCCAGTAGAAGTTAGTTTGGAAGAAGAGAAGAAAATTTAATATTAGTACATATGTTCAGGCTATGACATATCTTTTTATCTCTTTATTATGTCTGGTTTAACTTTTATTGTACATTATTGTTGATTAATTTTTATTTATTTCATACAAAACATTGTTTCAATCCTATTTAACTCACTAATTAAAAATCCTCTATAAATATCATATAAATGATATCTAAAACCATTAAATCATCGTTAGTGGTATTGCATAATTATATAGATTTTTAATAATTTTTTGTTCAATAAAATAATCTAATTCTATGAATCATAATATGTCCTATTAAATATTTTTCTTTTTGATGGTAAATATCTCGATAACTTTTGAACAAACAGTATTGCGTTATATTTTAACTACATTACATAACCCTTTAAAATCTTTCCAATCTCATAGAAAACGAGTAGTATTTTTATGACAAGACCAATTGTTAAAATCACTACAGAAATTTATAATAATATTTGTTTGGTACCAAACAATTTTACAAATTTAATTTTATTGTCATCAAGATAAACTCAAGAATAACCAAAAATAATATTAATTATTTACTATATTTACAACAATAAATACATAGGAAAAGAAATTGTCTAAAATAAGATTAATAATATAAAATCAAAAATAATTACTTTTGGATTTATATTATTTTCAATTGTTTTGTTTGCTATCTACGATAGGTGCATTAAATCACTATGTTCTAAATATTTATTCTAAAATATATATTTGTGATAAGATATAATGTGGGCAAGAGAAGGAATAAAACATTACATAATAATCTATGTTAAGATATATTAGAAGGTACAGAATATAAGTCTAATTGAATCTAAATTATCTTTAAGTAGAAAAAAATTATGATATATATGTTCCTTTATGCTACATTTATTAGAATTAAATTATATAAATTATTATATAGTATAAATAACTAACCAATGTTATGGAAATAAAAAACCATTCAAAAATAGTTTTTACATCTATTCTTGCTTTTGCTTTAATTGCAACAGCAGGAATATCGACAACAGCATTTGTAAATGTATTAGCACAGGAGGGCGCAATTACTCCGGAAGGTTCAGTTAATGACACAATGTCAGGTCAAAATGCTTCACAATGGGTTACTAATGCAACATTAGCATTTGCACAAGAAGGTTTCGAAACTGAAGATTTAGTCAATGAAACTATAGACATGGGAAATAATACAACAACATCTAATGCAACTCTTGCGTATGCACAAGGAAATGATACTGGTATGTCTATGGATAACTCTACAATGATGAATGCAACTCTAGCGTATGCACAAGGAGAAGGTGAGGACAATACAGGAATGACCGAAGATTTAGGAAATGATACAGGAATAACTGAAAGTCAAACTGATGGTAAAGGAGATATAGATACAGGAAACGGTGGAGGAGAATAATATAGTCTTATATTTCTTTTAAACAATTTTTTTATTGTTTGTTTTAGACGGTCTTTTAAATTTTGTATAAAAGTGTAATAATTTATTAATTTATTTTTCTATTATTTTAAAAACACCTTGTGAAAACAGCAATTTTACTGGAGAGTTTATTGAGTCAAATTCATCTGTTATTTCTTCTGCTACTTCTGCTGCTTCCAATATAATATAAATTCCATTT
>DASVFI010000254.1:0-11931 GCA_036380115.1 Nitrososphaeraceae archaeon
AATATTTCAAAGATACTCCAAAAATCCAATACTTAATCCAAATAAAGATAATTCATGGGAATCAAAGGCAGTTTTTAATTGTTCTGTATCTTACGATGGAAATAATGTTCATATGCTATATAGAGCAATTGGGGAGTATGACTATTATATCTCTAGAATAGGTTATGCAAGCAGTAATGATGGTTTTCAGTTTAATAGACGTGATAACATTGCAATTTGTCAAACAGAAGATTATGAAAAAAATGGAATGGAAGATCCACGAATAACACAAATTGAAGATAAAATTTTTATTACTTATGTAGTTATTTCTGATTATGTAAAAAATCATCCAAAAATTTATTCAGCATTAACAGTTACAAAAGATTATTATAACTTTGCTAAACTAGGTATTATCACTTCCAACTTTGATAATAACAAAGATGTAATTTTCTTTCCTGAAAAATTTAAGTTAGGTTACAATTCATCTAAGAATGGCTCTTATCTTAAACTACATAGACCTAGTAATTGGAGTGAGAGTAATTCTAATTTTCAGTCAATTAAACCTAGTATCTGGTTAAGTAGAAGTGATTCAGAATTCACATTGACTGAATCTATGTTACTTTTAAGGCCAGAACAAGATTGGGAAGAACTCAAAATTGGGGCCGGTCCATCACCAATTAAAACTAAAGATGGATGGTTATTGATTTATCATGGTGTAAATAACGATAAAATTTATCGTGTAGGAGCTGTCATCCTAGATCTTAAGGATCCAAGAAAAGTCATTGCAAGAACTAAAACTCCTATTTTAGAACCTATAGAAAAATATGAAAGAGTAGGTGATGTTAATAATGTAGTATTTCCTACTGGAATAGCTGTTATGGATAAAAAACTTTTGTTATATTATGGAGGAGCAGATAAAGTATGTTGTGTAGCAAGTGCTAATATTGATGAACTAATAGAATACATCATGGAAGATACAATAGTTCATTAGTTTATAAATACCGTTTATTCAAAGAAGATTAGTTACACACATGATAGTTGGATATCTCTAATTATAATTTTTAAATACATATCAGTGATATACATGTAATAATCAATGATAAAAGTAAATATTGTTTATGTGAATTTAATCCATTATTAGATACAATACATTTGTAGATAATAATACAATTATTTTTATTCATAATATATACATGTATTATAATTAAATTTCTGAATTTGTGAACATATAGTAAAAGTTTATTAGGTAATTTATGCTTGTTTTAAAATAATTCTATTGATGTTAAAAGCTCGAAATGGCTAATCAATCAGATTTATACCATAATGTATCTTCTCCATAAATAGCAGACAAAGGTTCATAATAAAGTTCAGAAAATACCTTCTAATCAAAGAAATTATATAAATTATAAATTTAACAATAAATTTTAACTTTTTTAATAGTTAAAGTTTAAGGTGGACTTGTAAAGTTTATATGAATCTTAGAATAATTTGATTATAATTATACTATTTATAAAATTACATTATATTTTATAAATTATAAGTTCTAAAATGTAAAATTTCAAAGGTACGATTTACGAATGTAGCATTTAACAATATCTTTTATTCAAACAACATTATACTATTATAAAATTGTTATTTTTCATTTATATTATATTAAAATAATTAAATGATAAGTACTAAAAAAACCAACATAAAAAATCATCTATAACTTTATTTAACTATATTGTTTATAGATAAATAACAGGTTCTGTTTGGAGTTCTTTGGACTGAAAAACCAGACTAGAGGACATGTATAGCACATGAGCCTCAATGAACCTGTTGTTATGCTCTGTTAAATTAATCTTACTTTAAAGCTATTTGAAGATAAAAAGAAATAAATCATCTTTCAATGGTTATGTAATCTCTAGCAAAATTAATGAACAAAAGTAATTAATATTTCATATATAGATACCTTGATATTTTATATATTAAATACTATTTTCCAAATTTTATTGTTAAAAAACAATTTGTCATAATATCATTATGACTATAAAGAATAAACGATTCTCTTTTCATGGCTAAACCTTACATTTTGAATCAAACCTTATATAATATAACATTTTATATTAATTACCAAAGAACTTCAAATAGAGTCGTCTGCTCTAGTCATAGCCTGGCTAAATAGTGGTAGTCTACATAGATATCGTAATTGATCAGGCTATGACGATTAGCTTTGTCCACTATTTCTATTTTATAAAATGTAAAATGTTCACTCTTAACAATAATGATTCATTCATAACTCAAAAATTAGTAATACCGATATTGGCTTACTCTATACTTCGCGATTATGTTATCCAATACTTCTACTAAAGCAAAAATGTTCCACATTGACAATTATTTCTTTTTCCTATTGCCTTGGGACATTTCCTGAATATTATAGAATAAAAATAATTTATTTTATTAATAAGCTCTTTGTAAAAATAAGTTTCAAATCAAAATATAAACATCTACTTTTTAATCTAGAGAATGTGTTAATCTAGAGAATGTGAATTATTATTTTTTGCATTATCATTAACAATTTCATCAAATTCTCCATCTGAAACAGTTTCGAGATAGTTAATCCATTTGAATATTACATCAGAGTTATCTAGCATTAAATTGGTTCTTCCTGTTATGTCATTGTCAGTATCATCCATGTTATTTCTATTTTCTTCTCTACTTGGTAAAGGATATTTATTTAGAAGAAATTGCATTAGCTTTTCTCCTTTTTTCATATTAAACTATTATGAGATGGCTAAGTAATAAATTGTGTTGATAAATTTTACTTATTTTCTGAAAACAGAATAATATTATGGAAGAAAGTGTCGAGATCATACAACGATATAGGAGAACCTAATTAAAAAATATTTGTAAAATTACAAACCAATATCGTAGAAGATTAATTCTTTTACTCTGAATTGCTAGATGAGTTTGCCATAAGTTGTAGTTCTAAATATGCCTTCCTTCTTCCTATAATAAAATATAATGCGTAAACTTAAGATTTTATTATGGAATTTGGTAATCTAGCATAACAATACATAACTACTACTAGCATAGTATGAGAAAATCAAGTATTAACTTTCAAATTCTTATTTTCATTTTTACTAAACCAGTTATTTTTCGCTTTAGTTCTTCTTTCTTTCTTTATGTAACTTCATAATAGATCAGAAATTCAAACTTTTATGTTTTTACATATATGTCGCCTTGAGAACAATTCCCCTCTTTTATGATCTATTTGATAAAAAATCCTTCGGAAAAACAAATTGAGTCAAAAATGACAAGACAACGGAACAAGACAACTGAAAACAATAAAATAATCTACATATTTTTATAATTATTATTTTTAATGATGATTAGTTAATGGTAACGTAAATATAAATACGGTTCCTTTACTATCATTTGTATTATTATTATTATTATTATTATTATTATTATTCTCTATCCATATTCTGCCACCATGAGCTTCCACAATATTTTTTGAAATATATAAACCAAGGCCAGTTCCTCGCTCAGATTTTGTTGCAAACTTCTCAAATAGTCGGGGCAATATTTCTGAATCTATTCCTTTTCCAGTATCTTGTATTCTAATTTTTGCATACTTATTGTCGTTATATTTTTCAATTGATAAATTTATTTCACCTTTCTCGGTAAATTTAGATGCATTATCCAAGAGATTAAAAATTACTTGTTGTATTCTGTTTTTGTCTGCAAAAGCAAATATTTTATTATTAGATTGATTATTAGCATTAAAATTTACTTTTACATCTTTTTTAATATTTGAAGGTTTACTAAAAAATTCTCTTACTGATTCCTCTACTATTTCGTTTAATTCAACTTTTTCTATATTTAGATTTAATGAATTACTTTCTATTCTTGCTACATCTAATATATCCTGTGTAAGTTTGTATAATCTTTCAGAATTTCTTTTAATAGGAGTTAGAAAATCCTCTTTTTTTTCAGGAAATGCCTCTAACATTTCACAATATCCAATTATAGATTGAGTAGGTGTTCTTAATTCATGAGCTGCGACATTAATGAATTCTGTCTTTAGAATATCTGCTTGCTTTAGTTCTTCTAATAATTCTGTTTGTCTCCACAAAGTTTCAAATACGGCTAAATAAGATAAGACTGTAGATTTACTATTAGAATAGATTGATGTTCCTAGTATCGTTGTTGATGTTTGCGATGATGTCATAGCAGGAATAAAGTTTTCCTCTTCTTTTTGTCTCAAGTAATTGTTATTGTCGTCATCATCTTTATCTTTTAATTCTATTACTAGAGAATTTTTTCTATCTGTAATCAAATACTTATTTTTAATACCTGTTTCTGTTTCAATATAATTAATATCAATAGTAGTAGTATCTTTCAAATTCTGTAATGATTCTTCAATAGAAGAATCCTTAGGAGTGAGCAATCTCACCTTTATACCGCTATTTGCCAGTTTAGCTAAATAAGCCATTACTCCTATACTTTCTTGCAATTTATACGCCTTGACAGTAGAATATATTATCTGTATTTCTTCTTTTGTTGCATCCAAAAGATGCCATTCCAGTGATTGTGCTTCATCATGATTGTGAATTATCTCTGTAACTTCTGGTATAATTCCTTCTTCAATTTCCTTTATTTTCTGTTCACTAGATATTGCCTTGCTCCAAAGAGTGTCAAAAACATATTGCTGTTGTTCTCCAATCTCATTTACGTTGCTATAGATAAGCTGTTTTAATGGTTTTGCTTTTTGTAAACTAGCAGTAGCTACATATTCTTTTCCACCATCACTTATCTCAAAATTACCTTTAACTGCATTGAGATGGCGCAATTCTGCATTAAATTCTTTTATTATTTGCTTACAATAAGAAATATTATCTTTAGTAATATCAGTAATATATCTAAAATTTACTCCTCTATCTTTTGCGTTGATTCTTTCTTCTTTTATTGCTTGGACATCAATCATTACTGATGGTCCATTGGCATCAAGACATGCATCTATTCTATTCTTTGTGTTATGAACAAAATTTATGATAACATTATTTGCATTTTCAATACCATGAAAGACTTTAGTATTTTCTTCTGCTATATTATTATCGAGTTTATGGTGGTTGTTATATTCTTCTATCCCTTCTTTTTTATTTTTATTATTATTAGGAATAATTATTCTTACACTTTCCTACCATTATCATGATATACTATCACTCTTTATAATAGATTAGATGTCATTATCTTACTTAAAGGTAAGTATCTATATCAAATATTATGTAAATAATTATCTCAATTGTTGAATTGCTAAAAAAAAAGAGAATGAAACAAAGAATGATCACTTCTTCCTTTTTTATCTATAAATAGTTCATGAGACTGCAAAAAATTCACTAGATGCTATTGTTGAGTTAATAGACTTTTTTATAGAAAAGTTTGATTAGCAATAGGGGAATGATGTTTCTCATTGACTTTTCTCAGAAAAGTAATAACTACAACAACAATATTCAACGACTAAAAATTTGGCACTGGAGTTACTGCGGCAATAGATCAAGTAATTTTGCATCACCCATTAACTATTAATTATATCCATACTCAAATATGAAATATGAGTAAAGATGATTTAAATTCTAAGTTTTTAACTAATGAGAAAAACCAATCTTCTTCTGTTCTTGAAATTACATCAGAAGAATTGCAAGAAAAACTACATGACAAATCAGTAAAACCGATAATGATTTTTGATATAGGAAATAAGCAAAGATACCAAGATGAGCACATTGCAGGCTCTAAATTTGCTGTGTGTGATCAACAAACAATAAATAATTTACTTCCAAAATTACCAAAAGATATAGAGATAGTTTTGGTAGCTGAAGAGGAAAATTATGCAAAACAAATGGCTCAAATGGCCAGGGAGAGAGGCGGTCTTAGAACAAAGTATTTGAAAGGAGGCATATCTGCTTGGAATGGTGAAAGAACAGGAAGACAAGATCCCAAGATATCTTCAAAAGATTTGAAAGAAGCAATAAAGGAAGATAAAGTAAAGAGAGGTGAGATTTTTTTGCTTGACGTAAGAGAGCCTGAAGAGTTTAAGGAATGGAATATTGAAGGAAGCAAAAATATTCCTCTCAGTCAAATTTCTAATTCTTTACATGAAATACCAAAAGACAAAGAAATTATAACCATATGTCCACATGGCAACAGATCTGGCATGGTTACTTTTATGCTACAAAGAAAAGGATACAATATAAGGACATTAGAAGAAGGGTTAACGGGATGGTCTTCTACTTTATGAGCATTGTTTTCATCAGTAAGAAATTACAAATGGATAGAATGTAAAGACAGCGTAATATAGGTAACTTAAACCTATTGCAGGATTTCTTATTAAATAACTCATATAATACTAATTATCTTTTCCTATATCGTCAAAAATCATTTCACTGACAATTATGGCTGTCCCATCTGCAATTTCTTTAGTTATCCCATATTGACGTCGATATTCTACTGCTCTATTTCTCATCCATGATTTGAATATTGCTGATATTGCAAGTTCAAGCTGTTTATAAGGATCATTAGGGAAATCAATATTATATTGTTCTTTAATCAATGATTTCATTTTCTTTATTAAAAGAAGATATTGATCTTGTTTTCCATTCACAAGATTATGATGAATTTCTTGCTGATCTTCTTTAATTTCTTTAAAAATGTCCACACTTATTCCTAATACAATAGTTGAAAAGGAATTGACAAATCTAAGATAAGATTCCCATACTGTATGTTGATCATATTTTCGTTTAATTAATCCTAAAACAGTAGAATCATTCATTCCCAAATTTAATATATTGTCTATTATTCCATGGATTGGAACAGCTGGACTAGAATCAACAGATAGAAATAACGGATTCTCTGAATCTCCAAATATTTTTCCTGATATTTTTTCTAATTTTCTAATAGCTGCCTGAATTTCACCCATTAAAAATTGAAGTAATTTTTCTTGATTATCATAAAATAATAAACACATTGCAGACGTAACAATAAAACCTGTAGGAACATCGGATCCTTGTTTAGTCATTTCTAGTAATCTTGTTCCTTTCTCACCAAAAAGTTTCTTATTTTTTTCATCAGTATCGTTGAAAAAATAAAGTGGTTTATATTTGTCTTCCAAGTCATTTAATTTTAAATTTTTAGAAATATATTAATTACTTTTAGTTGATTCCAATTTTAGATAACTATTAAACTTTAAAAAATATTATATGATAATTGATCATGTATAAGGGTTTACATTTGTCTTTTTAACGTATTAATTAATAAATAGAGGATAAATCTTTAACATACTCATAATATCTAAAATTAAATAATAAATATGTCCCTTTCTAGATAAACAAGTTACTCATTAATTGAAATTCTATCGCCATTTAATTAGCAATAGAATAAGTTATAAGATTTAATTCAAGAATAACTTTTATTAAGTTCTGCTTTTCAAGTGTTTGTTTGTCTTCCGGCCGATATAAAGATTAAATAAATATTAATTACGAATAAACTGACTGGTTAAATGGTATTTTTTTTGTACTATTAAATTGAATAATCTCATTTACCTACATAATTTGATTGTCATTTCTTCTGTATGCAAATGTTCTTCCTTTCCATTCAATAGATTTCGAATATAATAGTAATGGAATTATGTTTGAAAGATATGCAATAATAAGAAAAATTGATCCTATTGGACTTAGTAAAGTATAAAGAGGATTTATTTTATATGTTTTTACTGTTTTAATATATATTCCTATTAGTGACATTAAACAGGCAATTAAATTAAATATCAATAGAATATGATAATAGTTATCAAAAATATGTATACTATTTTGAACATCAAAGATATTTGAATATATAAAGTTTAAGTAAATAGTATATAGAAGCAACATATGAGGCAATGTAGTCAGGAAAATAATGGATACAAAATTAATAAAAACTTTCTCCTTTTCTTTAAGAATCATGGGTGCAAGTGTTCTTCCAATTCCCTGCCATAAAGTAGACAAATCACGAGACCACAAGGCACGAATAAGATTATCCATTGGGATCATTCTCAATTTATAACCTGATTCTTTTATTCTGACTCCCAAGGCTTGATCTTCTTGTATTGCATTTTTAACTGATTTAAAAGTACCAATACTTTCGAATACTTCCCTTTTGATCATAACAAAACACCCCATAAGCAGTGCAACTTTAGATTTAGGATTATTGACATCTTTAACATCTTTTCCTAATGTAAATGACATAAGTCTCCATAATGGCATTGATATTTTTGACCAAAAGTCTCTTAATTCAACAAATGGATCACCTGTTATAACATCAAGTCTTTTTGATATCATATAAGAAATTACATATGAAATTACATTTTTTTTATAAATAGTGTCTGCATCGGTAAATAATAAAATATTACCTGTACTTTTGAGATAACCTTGTTCTGATGCCCATGTTTTACCAGTCCAATCGTCAGGTTTATCCTTCAGTGATATTATCTTTAAAATTGGGTAATTACGCTTTGTTTGTCCAAATTTCGATAATCTCTTATTTTTTTGCTTCTTATTGTATTCTTTTTGTACCTCAAACATTATAGATAATGTATTATCAGATGAGTTATCATCAACTGCAATTATTTCAAAATTACAATAATCTTGAGCTAATAACGAATGTAGGCATTTCTTAATATTCTCTTGTTCGTTTCTTGCAGGTAATATTATACTTATGAATGGAAAAGATGTTTTGGTATTTTTATAAAAATTTTTAGTATTTTTACTTTTATTAGTTGTTATTATCGATAATTCATTACCATGTAAACGACTCGACCAGTAAGAAGTAAACAATTTTGCAAAAAGATAAATCCATCCAGAAAGTATGGATGTAAATATACTTATAAAAATTAATAAATCAGAATATATAAAAATATTTTTCATACTATAACTAAAAAAATAATAATACTCATACATCACTACAATACATCCTTTATTTCAAAATTGTTCTACATACATTTAAATCAAGATCTAATAAAGCATACATATCTGAAAGGTAATAATAAAGTCTGATTTTGCCATCAATAGAATATAACATATTAAAGTATAATAGTTTACCCTTTATTTAACAATTATATAACTCATATTAAAATAAGTAGTTGAATTTCAAAAATAGGGTATTTTATCATATAAAGATAATCACAATGTTTCTCTTAAATTTCAATATAATATTTGAATATATATTTCATACTTATTATTAATTAGATAATTAATCATAAAAAAATAAGAAAATGCTAATTATGCGGGTGGAGTATTTGGCGATACATCTTTTGATGATGTAATTTCCGAGGACTGTGGACTTACTTCTTTGGAATAATCAATAGTTTCAGATTTTACACCCTTTTGTTTTAGAGAACAATCATCACAAATCCAATTTCCATTAAATTGTTTACCTAATTTAATTACATTATCATTTTCAACTTTGATAGAAACTAAATCTGTAACGGCAGAACCACATTCTATACATGTATGAATATTGTGATTTTCCATATAACTTGTTGGTCAAACAAGTTTTTAAAGATTTGATAATCAAATAAAAAGAAATACATTGTTTTGAGTTATAGAGAAGTGAAGATATTTTTTCATTATTTCATTTTGGTCAATTTAATAGTTTTATCAAAAATAAATAATAAAAACAATAGTATTTTTTATCTATTAATATTATTATGAAATGATGCAACAATTTCTGCCAATAACGTAAGGATTGATTTTCAAAAAGAAATTGGATATATCTAGTTAGGGGCCAATCAAGAAATTTTAAAAAATTTTTTTTCTACATCATTGAATCATTTTTTTGGAAATACACTATTACAGATATAGGCATAGTACCTAATAGTTTAGAATTGTATCTCTAGAAAATAGTTCGGTTAATAATTGATCCTGCAATATTGTTTATTATTTCCCAAATTTTAAAAATCTATAGTAGGTAGATCCTTCATAATTCTCATCCTTCACCTATCCTTGTTGTTGTGGTTTTTTTTCTACCTATAACCACAAATCGTTCATTTAGAATCTCTTTTAATATGTCAGATCTTGAACAAATTCCAATTATTCGTCCATCATCCTCAACAACTGGAATCATGGAAATACGGTTTTTATTTATAAGATCAATTGTTTCTTCAATGTCTTTATTTTGGTTAATCACTATTGGATTAACTGTCATTATATCTCCTATTGTGGTACTGTTTATATCTTTTCCATCTTTAATAGCACCTAATATATCTAGTGTAGTTATAATTCCAATTATAGGTACAAAAGTGAAGTATAAATAATTACTTTATAGAATATTGATATTAATAGATATGATTACTCTTAGAGAAGAAATATCTTCTATTTTAATAGATCAATCTGACAGTATAAGATATGGTGAGACAGCAGAGTCAGTAGAAAAGATTCTTCAAATATTTAAAAAAAGAATAGATAAAATATCTAAACCTTATTTGAATAATTACCAAGTTCTTGATTTAGTTAACGAGATCAAAAAGGAGTTAAAACAATAATTTGCAAAACCCAAAATATAGATCGCAATATTCATCATTTGATAAATTTATTTGCGTACTACATTCTGAAGAAACAAAAAGGATATACACTAAACACCTTTCGTATTTTTTACAATTTTGTGATTTGAAAGACTATGAGCAACTCTTGACACAATTCTCAGAATCAGAAAGATACGATGTTATCTCTGATTATTTTCTCTATTGCAGAAATGTAAAAAAATGGTCATCATCTGCAATAAACATAGCATGGTCTTCAATCAAAAAATTCTACAAAGTTAATAGAGTTACAATAAACTGGGAATATCTTGAACAGTACAAAGGCAAAAAGAATGGCAAGGTTGTAGAGGATCGCCTTTACACAAAAGCGGAAATTTCAAAACTTTTAGATTATGCTGATTTACGTGAAAAGGTTGTAATCCTTACACTTCTTAGTACAGGTATGAGAGTAGGAGGATTATCAGATATTCGTCTTAAAGATATTGAATATTTAGAAAAATACAAAATATTCAAATTCAAAGTTTATGCCTCCGATCTAGGTGAAAAGTACATCACTTTTTGTACACCTGAATGTGCTTTCATGATTCAAAAATATCTGGATAAAAGGGAAAAAGAGGAGATTCACTAAAGCCAACATCTCCCTTAATCTATAGAAAATTAGCAAGGTTTGATCTAACAAAGAGAGAGGTAGTAATTACCAAAAACCAATTTGATCAACCTATTGAATCAAAATCAGTACAACAGATTGTAAGCAGATTGCAGCATAAAAGTCATGTGTTATTATCTATGCTGGAATCAGAAATTCAAGATCAAGATCAAGAAGATCAATCAAAAGAAGATCGACAAAGAAAACGTTATCAAGTTATGCGTTGTCATGGCTTTCGTAAATTCTTCAATACCACATGCATAAAAAATAATGTTAATCATTCAGTAAAAGAAAAATTGATGGGTCATAAGAAGAAGCAAGAACTTGACTACAACTACTTCAGACCCTCCGAATCTCAATTATTACAAGAATATCTGAAAGTAGTTGATGATCTTACAATCAACGAGGAGAATAGACTTCAAAAACAGGTCCAGGAGTTAAAACAACACGATGATTATCAAAAACATATCATTGATAAAAAAATTAAGGAAAAGGACGAGGAAATTGCAAATATGAGACAAGCAATGAGAACAGTATCAGAATCAGTAGATAAAATGAAAAATGATTTTATTGTTCAACAAAGAGAGAAACTAGAAAGAAATAAAGAGATTAAGGATGACTTTAGTAAAATTAGGGATGATTTTAGAAGAATAAAATCTGATCTATCTACCAGAGAGATTTTAATTCAAATATTGGAGGAAGTCGATCAAAAAAGAGAAGAGGTATTTGTTAAAAAAGGATTTGTGACAAAAGA
>DASVFI010000255.1:0-12594 GCA_036380115.1 Nitrososphaeraceae archaeon
TAAACATTTTGCAGTTGTTCTACGTTTTCCTCTAATTTCAACAACATCACCAGTAGAAACTGCTAAAGAATCCATGGTATCATAATCTATACGTGCTATACCTCTACCAACATCACGAGTATAAGCTTCTAGCACTTTTAACGATATACTATTCTGGCTCAATATTTGATATATTATCTTCTAAAATCACATAATAATCTTTGGTTAAATCAATAAAAATATTATTACCTTATAGAAATAGAAATTTATAAGTGTAATTGATGGTTAAAAAATTATAAATTCTTATAATCATGCACTATAGTATCTGACTACAAGTTTTTTATTTTAAAACACAAAAGTTAAAATCACCTAATTGAAACGATTACTTTAGAAATACTTTGGGTAAAAGAACGCTAGTGCGTAGAAGAGGAAGAGGAGGAAAGCAGTTCAGGGCTATTACAGTAGGCAAAATATTACCTGCTAGATATCCTAACTTTAAATTAGAAGAGCAGCATGAAGGAAAAATAGTAGATATAGTACATGAAAGAGGAAGAGATGCACCTTTAGCTAAAGTAGAATTTGATAATAAAAGTATATCCTATATTCCAGCACCAGAAGGCACTTCTGTTGGCAGTACTATTAAAACAGGAGTAGGCGCTCCTGCAACATCAAAAAATATTTTATCATTGGAATCAATTCCAGATGGAACTCTAATTTGTAATATTGAAAAAAATGCAGGTGATGGAGGTAAATTAATTAAAGCTGCAGGATCATCAGCTATAGTATTTTCCCATTCTTCAGAAGGTGTAACTGTAAAATTACCTTCAGGGAAATTTTTACTTATTAATCAAAAATGTCGTGCAATGATAGGAACTATTGCAGGTGCAGGAAGAAAAGAAAAACCCTTCCTGAAAGCTGGGAATAAGGCAAATTATATGAAATCCAAAGGTAAATTATATCCACATGTAAGAGGAATTGCACAAGCAGCAGTATATCACCCACACGGTGGAGGAAGACATCAACACATAGGACGTCAATCATCAGTTGGTAGAACTACACCTCCAGGAAGAAAAGTAGGAAATATTGCACCTAGAAAGACAGGAAGAAGTAGATTAAAAGATCGTAGATAGTAAACCCGATCTATATTTTTAAATTTTTGGGCAAAGATTTAAATCATATTTATAGATTCGGAGATGAAATGTTAATAATAAATATATAAAGATCCTCTAAGTAAAATAACAAAAAACCAATTAAATACATGTATCAATTACCTCTCATCAACAAACATAATAGAGCCTTCTGAACATGTAGTCTATTTTCAGCTTCTTTCCAAACGACAGATGTTTTTCCATCAATCACATCAGAAGTAACTTCTTGACCTCGTTTTGCAGGAAGGCAATGCATAAATATTACATCATCTTTTGCATGTTTGATAAGTTCAGAATTAACTTGATATTTAGGTATAAATACAGTTTCACGAATTATTTTTTCGTTATCTTTTCCTAAAGAAACAAATGTATCGGTTGCTACTATATCCGCCTCTTGTACTGCACTTATAGGGTCATTTGTTACTTTAATTATAGAACCAGTTTTTGTTCCTTCTCTTTTAGACATAGCGACGATCCATTCTGGTGGTTCATATCCTGATGGACAAGATGCAGTAATATTTATTCCTGTTTTAGCACAACCAATTAAAAGATCATTGCATACATTAAATCCATCTCCTATCCAGGCAAGATTTAATCCATTAAATTTTTTTTTATATTCTCGAATAGTTAAAAGATCAGCTAAGATTTGACATGGATGGAAAAGATCAGATAATCCATTAATAATAGGTATTGATGAATATTTAGATAATTTTTCTAAATCGCGATGATCATAAACTCTAGCCATTAAACAATCCAAATATAATGACAATGTCCTTGCGGTATCTTCTATTGTTTCTCCTTTTGATAATTGCATATCATTTGTTCCTAAATAGATAGCATGACCACCAAGTTGAAACATACCTATTTCAAAACTAACTCTAGTACGCGTAGATGGTTTCTGAAAAACCATTCCCAATGTTTTTCCTTCAAGTAATTTTCGAGATGAACCCATTTTCCTTTCTTTTTTAAGCGTAGTTGCAAAATCCAGTATCGAGATTATTTCATTTAAATCTAAGTCTTGTAAGCTGAGAATATGTTTATTCTTTAAGGAGTTCATCTAAATCATCGTCTGAAAGATACGTAACTTCATTTTTCTCTTTATCTTTATTTTTTTCGGCTATATCATCCTTGGCTATAATAATATCATCCTTATGATTCTTATCTGAATCTGAATAATCCATTCCTTTGTAATTTTCTTTATCTTTTTGATCAGGTATTGATGAAACTTTATCGTTATTTTCTTTGGATTTTCGTTTACCGAAGAATGAAGAAAACAAACCTCTTTTTTTTTCATTTTTGTTTTCATCTATTTTTTCAATGACAGAACTTTTCTCTCCATAATTATCACTAGTAAATTGAGATGATTTATTAACAGTATCAGAATCTTCAATTACGTTAGTCTTTTCCGATTTGCTATCTTGTGATTCATTTTTTAAATTAATAATATCATTCTTTATGTCATTAATGTTTTTATCTTCTTTTTTTACTTCAACTTTAGACATTTCAATATCATTACTAATTGTAGGATCTAAATTTGATGATGAGGATGATGAAGAAATTTTATTTTGATATAACTCTTCAATATTATGAATAGGTTCTTTATTAGAAATATTTTCGGATTTGATAACCTGTAACTTTTCATCATTTCTATTTTCATTTATAATATTAGACCTATACTTTTTTGTAATTTCTTCTGGAGTTTGAGAACTAAACAATGATTCTACAAAAGTATCAACATCAAATGGAATTATATCATCATAATTTTGGCCTACTCCAAGATAAATAATAGGCTTAGAAGTAAGATATGAAATTGAAATGATCGAACCTCCTTTTGCATCAGCATCAGTTTTTGTTAAAATTGCACCATCAAATTTAGTATAAGCAAAGAATTCTTTTGCTTGATATATTGCATCATTTCCTGCCAAAGAATCTCCTATGAAGATTCTTAGATCTGGTTTAACAACCTGAACAATTTTACTAATTTCATCCATAAGATTTTTTGCAGTTTGCATTCGTCCCGCAGTATCAATTAAAATTGCATCTACCCTATGCTTTTTTCCATATTCAACTGCATCTCTAGCAACTGCTGATGGGTCAGCTCCATATCTTTGATGAATCATTTTCAGTGACAGTCTTCTTGCATGTTCACCTAATTGCTCTATAGCACCTGCTCTATGAGTATCACTTGCTGCTAATACAACAGACAATCCATTTTTATGTAGAAGATTAGCAACTTTAGCTACAGTAGTGGTTTTTCCAGTTCCGTTAATTCCTAGAAAAACTACTACAAAAGGACCTCCTTTATTTTCTTTTTTGGAAATAATTTCATTAACAAAGTCCAGAGTCCCTGATTTAGTAAGAATTTCATATATGGATTTTTTAACATGTAATTGAATCAATTCTTCTGGTGTTTTATCTTTTTCAACAGATAGACCTAATAGTTTATTTTTTAAATTAGCAGAGATATTATCTATAACTTCCTGTGCTACATCGCTTTCTAGTAATGCAATTTCAAGATCAAATAGAGTATTTTCAAGATCTTTTTCAGTAATTTCTTTTTTACTAATATCCGAAATAATATTTGAAAAAGCTTTTTTTAATTTATCAAACATATCTACTCATACACAAAAATAATAATTCAAATCTCAGTGTATTATGTTTTCTTTTTTTTGCTTCGATAATTATTGTATTATCATATTATGAAGATTGACGCAACATAGAATTCACCTGTTGTTGAATCTGTTCAAGTTGAGAAGTTATTTGTTTTTTCTGTTCTGTTAATTGATTTAGTCCAATCTCAAATTCCTTGATTCTTGATTCTATATAATGTAAAGTATCTTCACGTGTTTTTTCTATTGTAACTCCTGCACCAATATTAACCAATAGTTTATCAATTGAAGGAATATTTGTTTTTAAATATACTCCTACTCCAAGTGGCATTAATGCCTCATTCTCTTTATCCAGAGAAATATTTTGAAGAGCATACGATGCAAGACGAGCTTCTTCAATTAATTTTGTAACTGTAGCTTCTCTTTCTAATACTTCATTAAGATAAAGTTCTAGTGTTCTAGAATGCTGAACAAGCTCATTGATTCTTTGTTCAATGGCTGATTTTTGGGGGGTATTAGCTTTGCTCATCTGTATTAAACTATTTTAAATCCATTTATAACTGTGACTCAGTCAAAAGGAAAAAGATAAAAATATTATAATTTTGAATCTTCTAATATAGCTAAATAGAAGAGACTTTCATCATATCAGCGATCTTTATTTCCATTCCATATCGATCTTGATTATTTTTCATATGATGATATATTCTAAGTAAATCAAGAGAATTTTTTACAAGGCTAAAAGTACCTGTAATTTTCATCAAAATAAACTTGAAGACTAATGGATATATATCAAAATGTTTAAGAACTTGTTTTCTGTATGTCTTAAAATCATTCAGATTATTTACAAAGAGATCGGCACAAATTGTTGAGGGGATAATGCCTTCACCAAGTAATGGATAAACAGTACCAATTGATTCTCCAACTCCTATGGATTTTCTACCATCGTAAAATGGTTCTGATTTAGACGGTGGGCTAATTCTTACAGGTCTTCCGTTTTTTTTTATTATTTCACATTTGTATTTTTTAAGAAAATGTTCAACAAAAAGATTATGATTTTTTCTTGTAAAATCACCAGCACCAATATGCGCATATCCATTTCCTAAAGGAAAATACCAGAAATAGCCAGACATAGAAGGAAATCCTTTAAGAAAAAAATCATCATATGGAATATCATTATTACTATTATATTTGACTTTATACTGAACACAAGGAATCCACATTTCATAATCAAGTTTAGGAAGATAATTTCTGTGAAATCCAGTAGAATCTATAATTAAATCAAAATCATACTCTAGATTGTCCTTTTTTGGAGCTTTCCCATAATTTATTTCTGTTCCTTTTATCATATCTTGAATAAGTTTTAATTTATCGTAACTAACCATACCTCTTAATCCAATATCAACATGTTTACTTTCTCCAAGTTCTACACTCATGTTTTTACCATCATGCAAGATATAATTATCAAAATTTAGACTACATTTTCTTGTATAATCTACCATAACATTCTTGCTTGTAGCCCAAGCACAAACAGCATCGTGTTCTTCTTCTTTCATCCGTTCAAATCCAACTACATGAATATCATGATTATCACTAAGTTGATTCATAAGATATGCTCCAGCAACACCAATTCCTACCACAGCAATTTTCATCGATACAATATTTATCATCCGAAAATAAAAATATATTGAGAAAAAATTAAACATATAGCACTAGTGAAAAAGAAAAAAGAAATGCCTGGTGCTGCAAGAGCAGGTATAGCTATTTTGGTATTAGGAGCGATACTTCTTGGTATAGGATATTATCAAGAACGAGAAGCACTTTCTTTATATGGATTAATAATGTCGATTTGTGGATTTAGCTTATATATGATTTCATCAATTTATATTTCAAGAAAAAGTAATAATAAAGAAAAAAAAGGATCCTATTCTAAATAAATAGCTGGTTTATATGGCCTTGAAAATTTAGACTTTGACTTTGGATCAAATTTTTCTTTTTCTTCTTCTGGATAAATAACTATTTGAACATTTTCTAGTCCAATTTCATTATTTATTAGATTTTGCGAATCTTTTATTACAGAAATTTCGTCAAATGAATTTAAATTTATTCTATTAATTCTTGATTCAACAGATTCAGAGAGAATATCTTCTGCAATTTTTTTAACAAAAGAAGGATCTTTTTTTGCATAAGAAGTTTCAGGATCTTCTATTAATTTTTTCATTATATTCCCAAAATTTCGTTCATTATTTAGAGTTATTATTTTAAGAATTTTTTGATAAATTCTTTGTTTATTAGTAGATGAACAATATATGTATATATTACTTGGTAACTTTTTAGTCACTTTAATAATATTAGATATATCAGATGTTAATCTCTTTATAAATTCTTCCGATTCTTCAGATAAAGGATCAATGTGATTATTAAATATACTATCAGGCCATTTTGAAGAAACAATTGAAGTTGTATTACCTAAACTATTCCAAATTTCCTCAGATATAAATGGAGCAAATGGAGATAATAACTTGATTCTAATAGAAAAACAAAGAAGTAGTATATTATTTACTATATCATTATTATCTCTTTTTTTAGCAGTAATTCTTTTTTTATACCAATTAATATCTTGATCAAAAACGTACAAGATATTATGAAGAGCTTCTCGTACTCTTAAGTTTCCAAGTGATTTTGTAACATTATTTATTAGTCTTTGTAATTTACTTATTAACCATCTATCTTCTAATTCAAGAAGATATTCATTTTTGGATATAGAGCGATAAAGGAATTCATCCAAGGATAAGTCTGTAGGATTCGATATTTTATTATTAAAATTAGAATTGAACAAAATTTGTTGTTGTTGCGAAAGAGTATAAAATTCTAGTAATTTCATTCTAATAGATTTTGCGGTATCAAAAGAGAAATCAGCATCCTGAAGAAGCTCAGATGAAATCAATATTGCTAACCTTATTGTATCTGCACCATATTCTTGTATTGCTGTTCTTAAAGGTATTATATTTCCTAATGATTTAGACATCTTTTTTCCTTCCATTAATACTGAACCATTAACAACTATTTGACGTGGCCAGAATCTCTTTTCAAAAAGAGCTACATGGTTAAAGATAAAAAAAGTAAGGTGATTTGGAACTAAATCTCGTCCCGAATGTCTAGAATCTACTGGATAAAAATAAATAAACTCATTTCTAATTTCTTCTAATAATGATATTGAAAGATTACAATTTTTACCTATTTCATACACATCTCCAATTCCTAATAGTACATAGTCAAAGAAAGTTTCATCAATATTACTAAGGCTTTCTTTCATTAAGTATTTTTGTTCATTAACAAACTTTGATATGATGTAATAAGCCATATAAATAACTGAATCAGATAAGCTTTCTATTATCCATTCATGATCCCATGGAAGTTTAGTTCCAAGACCTGATTTTCTTGCACAAGCTCTTTCCTTTAACCAATCAACTACATTATGAAATTCCTGTCTAAGATCAGCTGGCAGAATATTTAATTTATCTATATAATTATGTACTTTATGTTTCCATTCTTTATCTTTATAGTTAATAAACCATTGATCATTTAATAATTTAACTACACATTCATTCCCACATCTACATTTAATCGGTTTATTAATTAACTCATAAAATATTTCTGCTATGTTATTTGTAGTAATCAAATAACTTTTTATGTCTTCTTTAGCTAATTGAACACTCATTCCAGAATATTTTCCTGTATTAGGTAGCATTTTACCTTGATAATACTCCAAATGATAAACTTCAGTTGTTGCTTTTTCTAGTTTTAAATCTGACTGATTATTAATTTTGAACTTTGATATTGCATCTTCTACACATAACATTGAGCTATTAGTTGCATTATTATTATTATCATCGTTTTGGACTGTTATAATTTTAATAGGATTGATCTGAGATAAATCAATACCACTAAACAATGATGTTTCTTTTTTTAAGTCGCTAAGAGCTTGAAAATCATATGGAGCATGTCCAGGTACTGACATTACTATTCCAGTTCCTGTATCAGATTTTACAAATTTTGCAGGAAGAATAGGAATATCTATATTTCTAATAATATCTCTTGCAAATTTACCAACTAATTCATCTCCTTTGATAATTTTATTGAATTTAATATCATGATTAAGAAATTTTAATTTTGTAGATGTCTCTTCAGTAACAATCCATTGTTCAGTATCATCTACATCTATTACAAAGTATTTAATATCAGGGTTTATCCAAAGATTGGTAACTCCAAAGATAGTTTCTGGTCTTAAAGTAGCAGTAGGAAGTATGACATTACTCTTAGTCAATTTAAACTTTATTAAAATATACTCACTAAATTCTGGTTCCACATCTCCAATGGTATCATGTTGACTTACAGGATTTTTATCATAAGGACACCATCCAACAGGATGAGAACCTTGTACAATCAAGCCTTTTTTTTGTAATGCTTTAAACTGCCAAGTTACGAATTTTGAATATAAAGTATCAATAGTTGTAAATTCTCGTCGCCAATCAATAGAATAACCCATATCTTGCATTCCTAATTTTATTTCATTATGAAAATATTTAGCAATATTTTCTGGTTCTACAAATGATTTGATTATATCTTCAGGAACATTATATAGATTTTTAAAAGTTCCAATTAAATCCTGATCTTGTGCAATTACTCTTTTTGACATAGCTAAAATAGGGGTTCCTGTATAATGAAATCCCATGGGAAATAATACATTGTAGCCTTTCATTCTCATATATCTAGCATGAACATCAGCTAATGCATATGTTCTTCCATGTCCTATATGTTGCGGAGAATTAGGATATGGAAATGCAACAGTTATAAAATACTTTTTTCTACTAGTATTATCATAATCAACTTCAAATAGATGTTCTTCTTTCCATCTGGACTTCCATTTTGTTTCCAGTTCATTCCAATTAATATTATTATTATTATTATTATTATATTCTCTACTATTCAGTTACTTTCACCTTTTGATTGTTTCATTAACATATATTTCAGCTAACCTTAAGACCTCTTCAATTCTATTCTTAAATCTACCTCCTCCTTGACCAAATTTTGAGTCTCCACCACCAGAACCTCCTAAATTAGTAGAAATAATTGTTGCTATTTTTCCAGCATTAAAACCATATTTTCTTGCAGTTTCACCAACAAAAACTATTACTCGAATTCCTTCTCCTTTGGAGACAAGTGAAACGTACATTAAAAGAGGATCTATATCAATAGTTTTTTCTCCTACTGTAATATGGAACTCCTCATCAAGTTCATCATCAAATGTTGTGAACAACTTTACTCCTTCTGAAGATATTTGTTTACTATTATTGGATATGAATTTCGCTAGAATAGGAGAGGTTTTTCGTAAAAGAATTTTTATCTTTGTTCTAAGCTTTTCTGAATCATCCAAATATTTTTTGAAAGAATCTGTTAATTTTTCTTTACTAGAACCTAGTGATTGAGTAATAAATGAAATATTTTTATCCTGATTTTTAATATAATTTATAGCAGCCTGTCCAGCAACAAATTCTAATCGAACAACACCGTCCTGAATTCGTTCTGATTTGAGAATTTTAACTAAACCTAATTCACCCGTTCTATTAACATGTGTTCCTCCACATGCTTCAATGTCGAATTCACTTATATTCACTATTCTGACTTTATTTGACGGAACTACTCCACCTTGATATATACGAAAGGAAAACTTTTGTTCACTTTCTCCTCGCTCATATTCTTTTATGTTGACTCCAAGGTTTTTCATTACAATTTCATTAGCAGTTTTTTCAATTTTATCTACTTCTTCTTTATTCAATGCAGAATGGTGAGTTATATCAAGTCTTCCATAGTTAACATCTTTGAATGCAGAATTTTGCCATACCCATGAACCAAGTGTAGTCCTAGCTGAAGAATTTAATATATGAGTAGCTGTATGATGTTTTGTTATAGAATTACGTCTTGTATCATCTAAATTACATTTAACCAATAATCCTTCGGAAAGTGATGATAAATTTTCTACTCGGTGAAGAACAATATCTCCCTGTTTTACGACTTCTAAGACTTTAGCATCACCAATAGTTCCTTTATCAGGCTCTTGTCCCCCACCTCTAGGATAAAATGATGTTTGATCTAAAATTACATATTTTTCTTTTATTATTTTTATGATCTGAGCATAAAACTCCCGAAGCGAGGAATCTTCATAATACAACAATCTAGTAGTCGGCAAACCTTCCAAGCCTTCTATTGATTGAGAAGAAAGGGATTTTTGGTTAATATTATGTAATTCTGATAATTTTACATAAAAATTTGAAGGTATTTCAGTTATTACATTGACTTCTTTAAGAAAATCTGGAGTAATACCATCGGATTCATATAATCTTATAAGATCATCTACAGTTAGTTGTTTGTTATTCTTACGTATTGTAGAAGCAATATCATTCATACGTTGCTTTGTACTTGCATATCTATCAGATTCAAGTTTTAGAATGGTATAGACCTCTTTTTTATTTTCCTCTATTTCGGGGAACATATTTTTTAGATATTCTACATGTGTATCAATTAGATCTTCAATTTTTATATTCCACTTGAATCGTTCAATAATAGACAAGATTCTACGTAAAAGAATTCGAAGATTATAACCACCACCTACATTAGAAGGTAACGAACCGTCTGAAATAGCAAATAATAATGTTCTAGTATGATCTGCTATTGTATATATCGCCTCATATGGAGATACAATTTTATCGAGATCTTCAAATGATATTTTCATGTCTTGAGCAATCATTTTTTTCAATTTTTTTATTTTATCGGATGAATCATCTTCGATACTATTAAATTTTTTAGACACTAATTTAAAATAGATTGAGAGGAAATTTTCATCCTTTTGAACTCCGATAGAGTTTTCTAAATATTTTATAACTGATTCAAAACAACAATCATAACTTGTTGGAGTACCCATAGTAATCCATGATAAGCGTTCCAAGCCTGCACCCATATCAATAATCTTATTTTTCATAATCCTATAATTATTTTCATCTCCTTCGAATTCTGTAAAAACAGCATTACCAAGTTCAAGACCACGTACAAAATACTCTAAAGAATATCCAAAAGCTCCTGCCCCCATCCAAATATCTTCTACAAAAGTAATCTCTTCCGGTTTTATTCCCAATACATTAGTTAATAATCCAAAGTCCAGATCAATACATTTATCCTTCCAATAGCCACCAGATGCATCTGCATTACATGTTTGACCAATCATACAGAAGCTTGTGTAATGACGACCGCTTAATCCTACATTTTCAACGTCATTAAATCTTAAACACATTTGTGGTACCACTAAAGGATTTGATGGCAATTCAAAAATAACTTTATTATTCATTATTCTTTGAAAATTTACTATAGATGCAATTGTAAAATAAAGATCGTCTCGCCATCTACATACTACAGGATATCGTCTTACAATAGAATGATCATGAGATTGAAAATATTTTTCAATTTCCTTCCATGCCCTTACATAATCTAGTCTTTTATTGGTAGGAGGATCTCCAATAAAGTTATAGGTCTCATGATCGGGACAGATATTTTTATCTATAAGCGACCAAAAAAATTTTCCACATGACATGCATTTGTTTCGTTTAAAACCTAATCTATCAAATAAGGAAACTTTATAATATTTATTAGGATCAGATGAAAATAAAGTAGAAACTTCTTTTTTACCCAAACTATGCTAACGATTATTATTATCTATATTAATGCTTTTATGATACTAAAAGAAAAACTACATCTAAAATAAGGTAAATTAAAGGAAAATAAATAATATTAATTTCTAGCTAAGGATTCTTCTATGAATTTTTGATATGCTTCTTTCGGAGCAGCTCCTACAGTTCTTGCGATTTCATCTCCATCTTTGAATAATAATAATGAAGGTATAGAATGAATTCCATATTTTACTGCTATTTCTTGATTTTCATCTACATTCAGCTTTACAATTTTGACTTTTCCATCAAGACTTTTTGATAATTGTTCAACAGCTGGTCCTACCATTCTGCATGGACCACACCATTCTGCCCAAAAATCAACAAAAACAGGTAATTGTGATTTTAATACTTCTTTTTCCCATGATTCATTGTTTACTGGAAGTACGCTTGGATCTGTTCCCATATAATTAATTTGAGTATAGGTTAATTTGAATCATACTAAATATAAATATAAATATAAAAAAAGCAATTATTGAACGCGAGATAACGGTATAACTTTTGTTTTATTTTAGCCAGATTGGTAGATGCTATTGTTAAAAATTTTATTATAATAAAGATATAAAATAAATTATCTTTTATGTTTAATTTATATTGAATAAAAATAGGCAATGAAAAATGTTTAAACACATTTGTAAAGAGATCGTTAATACCCTGTAATGTAAATAATCTTTTTGATTATCATACTCGGAATGGTGCTTTAGAAAGACTCATTCCGCCTTGGAGCGGTTTGAATATAGTTAGTCAAAAAGGAGGAATTAATAATGATGCTATTTCAATTTTCCGAATTAATTTTGGTCCGATAAGTATAAAATGGGCTGCTAAACATTTTGGATATATTCACAATAAGCAATTTCAAGATAAAATGATAAAAGGTCCATTCCAAAAGTGGATCCATACCCATTCTTTTATATCTCAAGGATTGAACCAATGCATTATAGAAGATAAAATAGAATATGCTCCTAAATTTGGTAAAATAGGTTCTAAAATTATACAAAAGAGAATTCAAGATTACTTGAATCAATTATTTCTTTATCGCTCTCGTATTTTAGTTAATGATACAAATCTTGAGAGAATGACATT
>DASVFI010000256.1:0-2288 GCA_036380115.1 Nitrososphaeraceae archaeon
GAAAATAACAGACTAAATAGAAATTTCAACAAAATTAGGTGCGATAGTAATTGCTGTAGCATCATTGGCCTTGGCTCCATCCCTAATAGCCATTAATCCTGCAGAGGCTTCATCGCATTATTGCAGAGATCAGAAGGGAAAGTCTCAAAACTGAATAAACGGTTGCCAACAGGGTTGGTTCGATCATAATAATTGTTATCCATGATCCAGACGGAGAATCGAACGCATTTTATAGTGGATATAAAGTTGGATGGAAGAAAGGTCACTGCAAGTAGATAGCAAATTCGTTATCATTTTTTTTAATTATTTTTAATTTGATGTGGGTTATAGTAGTTATTTACTTTTGTGATATTGATTATGTAGCCAATCCCCTGAAAAATAACTTCTTGCTCCATGCTATAATCTAATGAGAATGTTTATTAGTCACAGTCTGGCCGCGCAGGGATTAAATACCTTGTAGTAATAAGGTTCATGAACTACAATATAAAAATCCAAATATCTTCTCTAAAAGCCTGATTTAGAATTCATCATTATTTATAACTCTAATAGTATATTTATCACTAAAAATTTTATGATAAAATTTTTTAGATAAATATTTCATTAAAACTTTTAGCAAATAAGTAATTAGAAAGTGTACTAGATAATGAGTTGTAATGGGATATGTATACGATACAAAGCAAAGAAGAGCTCTAAAGCATCTTTGAGGTATGAACAAGACCGACAAAAAAGATGTAGCATATGCGAAATTTTTATTTTATGGGATAAGAGTACCTGCCCTTGTTGTAACTATAGACTACGATCCAGATCATTTAGAGGAATAGGAGCCAAACAAAGGTATAAAGAATTGGCTATAAAGCGATACTAAGCACTATTTTATATAATATTAAATTTATTCCTTCGTTAATATATCCTCAAAACAATAGTATGTAAAAAAGACTTGAATATCATGCCAAGGCCCACCAATCATACTGAATTATTATATTCTATAGGTACATGAACTCATCTTAATTTCAGCTTCGATATAAAACTTGCCTTTTTGTTTAGGCTTTAAAGTCATCAAAATGTAAGGAGTTGTGTATTCATTCATCCACAAATTCACAGCAATACTCTGTAACTTCTGTTTTAGAAACATTTTCAAAGACTCAACTTTGGCTAAGTAATTAGATTCACGTATAAATTAGCGGTTAAAAGTGAACATGAGTAAAAAAAATGCGGACAATAAAAAGTAATTAATTAGTTTAATTTAGTCATTATGAATTTTTTACATATTAATCTTTTTATCTTCAATTATAATCTATATGATCTGGTGGTTTGTTTTTAATCATGGTATCAACCGTATTAACTATCTGCTCTAGTGTATCATTCTTCAAAACGTATCTGCTTGCAGAAATGGCCTTCCGAACATCTTTTAATTTATGAGCGACTAATACGTTTGCAATTATTTCAGAGATTTCCGAATTAAATTTATCACTAAGACAGAACTTAACACATTCTATAAATTCTTCATTAGTGTATGGGAGCAAATGATACTCCATAAATCTTGAACGGATGGGTCTTGGAAGATCCGTGTCATTTGTGGTAGCGAATACTTTTATATTTTTCAATGTAAAATCGAACCTCTTTGTTTTTAGAGTCTTCAATATTCGACCATCATTTAATAATCCTCTTAATGCATCTATATCATTCCTCTTCAGCATGCCAATTTCATCGATTAAAATAATATTTGCGTCTTGATTTTGATATAAAGATTCTATCAATCCTGCACTTGTCGAGTTAGAAGCATCATAGTAATATACATCATTCATACTATCTTCAATTATCTTCATAAACATACTTTTTCCACCTGCGGGGCTCCCAACTAACAAAGTATTAATCTGTTCTTCAGAAACTAAAGCACGGAACAAATTGTTCTTAATTTCAGTATATCCATAAATTTTGCGAAAGAAATTTTGAGCTTTTTCTTCTGTTGTTTCGCCCTCAACACTTTTTAACAACGATTTTTGTTTATTTCCTTCTACTAGTCTATTTATTCTCTCTTTTACATCAAACATTTTTAAAACATCCAAATAGAATAGTTTTTACTATTTTGAAATTCACCATACAATAATGATTTTTACTATAACAAAGATACTATTATTGGTTTCTATTGAATATTTCATTCATAATTATCATGCTTGATTTTTGTTATGATATCCACCTTTTTCCCAAAGTTCAGTTTCTAAATATGGCCTTAGGCTCTGTTTTCTTTTAATCAAAATTCAAAAAGCTGGTTTCTTCTAATCCCCGAT
>DASVFI010000257.1:0-38295 GCA_036380115.1 Nitrososphaeraceae archaeon
GCTAGTGGTAATGTTCAAGCATCAGATTTGACTGGTCCATTGGCTGGTAAAACAATTAACGATCTCGTGTCAGCAATGCAAAGTGGTAACACATATGTAAATGTCCATACTGAAGAGAATCCAAATGGTGAGCTTCGCGGACAAATAATAGAAGCAAATGAAGGTTAATTAAAAGACATGTACAAATTAAAGGTTTTATATAAATGGTATTTTAACAATCATAGGGATTAGAAATCTGATTACTATCTTTTTTATAAATCCATTTCTTCCTTTAACTACATATCCTATAAAAAATTAATTCATACTTTGTACGCGGGAGAACGCTCTGGTTTAAGATCAGGTACTAAACTTCTGATCCAACTTTTGAGATAATAATACTTATGCATATATACAAAATCTAAAATAACGATAGAATTGTTTTATTAAGACTAATCCTACAATAATAGATATTTAAAGGAAAACTATTAGTACTTTTCCACAACTGCTACTACAGCTTTAGGTCTATTTTATCAAACAATATGGAATATTTTACAATAGAGATTATATGGAAAACAACTTTTAAATTTAATCTTAGATCTTTTTATTTCTAAAACTTTATTTTATCTCACGGTTACTGACTCTATATGAGGAGTTACTCGAGTAACTCTAACTCAAGTATTTTTATCAATTATTTTTTGCTATTTTTAAAGCCCTTGTGCATATCTTTATTATGGAACAAAAGAACTGTCACCTCTGCAAAAAAATATTTACTAGAAGATGGAATCTAGAGCGGCATTTACAGGATGTTCATAAAATTTATGACAATACAAAAAAAGATAATATAAATCCAGGAATTATTGATTATACTGATTTGCCAAACAATATTAATAGAAATAGTAATTTTAGGAATAAGAATAATGACAACAACATGAGTGAAATGATTAATAATGAAAATTCTTATCATTACAATAATTTTTCTAATACCTTCTCTTATCCTGCATATTATAATGGCGAGTTTTATCCATACTCAAATTTTAATCCATCACCATTAGAAAAAGAAAAAAGATTAAGTCTTGAGGATAAAATAAGAATACAAAAAGTCTTAACAGAGTTAGAAAATCATCTAATAAAAATTGGTTGCCCTACAGAATTTGTTTTTCGACTTAAAGCATGGCTAAAATATCGCTGCTCATGTGCAAAAACAGATGAGCCATTGAAAAAATATCTAGTTAATACTAATCTCGGAAATCTTTGGCCTAGTTAAAATGCTGATAAAGAATGATTTGAAAAAAAGTTGATCAAATATAGAAGATTAAGTACGATCACTTTCAGAATCTAATCTTAAAATGGGAAGGGATAAAATTATTATGGTAATTCCAGCACATAGCCATGCTATCTTGTAACTAAATTGACTTACAGTAAATGAAAATATAATCGGAATCCAAAAGGAACCAAATAGCGATATACCGTTAACATAACCAACTGAAAGAGTCTGATATTCTTGAATAATTTTTTGCGATTGTCTTGCTCTTGCATATACAACAACAAATCCAATTGATAAAAATATTCCAGAAGTAATTATTGCTATTATTATCATGTAGAGTGAACTAATTGAAATTGACATAATACTTAATGCAGATATTATTGCAGAGATAAACAAAAGTTTCTTTGCATTTTTAAATTTGTCATATAATTTACCTGATAGTGGTGATATAATTATTCCTATTATAAGACTTAAACTTCCAAACAAACCGGCATAAATTGGTTCTATATGTATTTCTTCAATTAGATATAAAACAATGAAAGTTAATGTAAGGCTAGCCCCCGTTTGATAACCTAACAATGTAATTCCAAGTAATATCAGTGATTTATTAAATAGTACATCCTTTAATTCATTAAATTTTATTTTGAAATCTCTTTTGTTGTCTTCTTTTAGTAGTCCTATTTTCATTATTAAAACAATTGATACACCAATTATTCCACCAATAATAATTGAGAACCTCCAACCTGTAATTTCTGTTAATGCAATCCAACCAAAAATACCCAATAATGCTCCAATTGCATGTGCAGAGTTTAGTAATCCTACACCTAAACCCTCATTTTCCTTACCCAGGTAGTTCGAGATAAGTGTAACGCTGGCTCCAAAAAAAAATGCCATTCCAATGCCTATTAAAAATCTGGCAATGGTGATTTGTATTTCGTCCTGAGAGAATCCAGAAATAATCGCCATAATGGAAGATAACAATATTCCTATCATGCTAAGTCGTTTTGGCCCGTATTTTGCAACTAATATTCCTGCAGGAATTTGAAATAATCCCACTCCAATGAGAAAACTCATAGTAATTAAGCCGAGTGAATTTATATCTAAATTAAAATCTAATGCAATAAAGTAAAAAATGGAAGAAATATTGAACCAATTGATAGTATATTGAATCCTAGCCAATAATAGTGTAAAAACTATTTTGGAGAAAATATAAGATAGTTTCATTATTCAAAACAAAGTCCTATAAACAAACTATCCATAAAATGTAATTAAAAATTTTCATATTTGTAATATGGTTAAATATAAAGATTCTGTAAAGACGGTATATAATTTGTGTATGCACAGTTGAAATAACAATATTATTTCAAATATAATCTTACAATAATTTATTAAAAAGGTGATATGTGATATTCTTATTTAACAGTGCTATTCAATTTTACATCGATAGTATTAATTGTTTTTTCAATTGAATTTATTCTTTACAGCAAGTTTAAAAATTAAAATGATGTTTAATATGCAATGGATAAGCCTTCTAACTTTGACAAAAAAAATGATCTTGGTAAAAGCGATCCTTTTACTACAGGAATGGCTTTCTGGCAAAATCTTTTCTCTGTATATAGTCAATCTATTAATGATATTCAAAGAATAAATGAACTTTATCGTGAATCTATAGAGATAACAAAGGAAATGGGGAATTTATATAAAGAATTAGCCATACGCATAGAAAAAATGAATCACCTTTATCGTGAATCTGCAGAAATAACAGAACGAATGAATAAATTCTGGTTAGACAATGTATGGAAATTTTTCTTGCCATATAAAGAAAAAGAACAAGATGAAGGAGAAGAAGCTAAAAAAAGAAACGTATAGTTAAAGATAAATATGAAGAATATGTTGGTATTCTTCTCTTTCTTTTCTTTCCTATGTATAACTTATTTAAAAATTTTAAATGAATTTATCATTGTTTGAATTATATTTATATAATTATAGTATTTATCAGGTGGAGTACCAAAAGAAAGAACGTATACCTTATCTCCGTCAGGAATTATGTTATGATTCATTATTAACTTAATACTTAATGGATCAACTCCAGCAGTATATGAATAGGATAGTTTTCTTGCATTGTGGTTATCGATTATTGTTGAATTATTTGAAATTAGCTTGAAATCTCTATATTCATTTTCGAATTGATTTAAAGCATTGTCGACATATTCATTAAATGTAATATTTTCCTGTAGTCTGTTTAAGCTGATAAGGAATTGTTCCTGTACTAAGTCTTGGGGCCCTTCAAAGGGTGATTTGATTTCTATTGTACTGGAAATATTCTCTAATTCTGGGTTGAATTTCCTCTCATTAATCTCCCAATCTGCTGGATACTGTATTGAAAAGTTAAGTTTTGAATTATTATATGTTTGAAAAGAGTCTTCTATTGCAAAGGTAATTATTATTTTTTTTTCATTACCTATTTCAGATAAGGAGAATAATATTGTTGTAATTATTGAAATAGATAAAAAGATAAGAGCTAACTTCATTATTAAAACTATATCATTTTCTTAATATAATAATTTTTTTAAATTAATCAACAAAACTTAAATCTTATAAAAATCAATATTAGATTGAATTTATTTCAATATATCATTGTAGTTAAAAAATCTTTTAAAATCTCCTTATTATTTCTTAAGGTTAACAATAATGTTTATAATACTATATAAACTAAATTAGTTGTTATAATATATGATTTGTATTTGTCTTCTTTGGGTTTGATTTTATATACACCTTTTCTTCTGAAAGAATATGCTATTGTTAAATTAATAGGAAAAAAATTTTCATTTAATATAAATATATGAAATATAAATAATATTTATAATTTTATTAGGTATAATGTTTAGACACGATGCCATTGTATATTATAACAAACAGCCAGTTAAATCTTAAATTACCTATTTATAATATAAAAATCATTTGTCAATGAATAGGTTTCTATGAGTATGATATTAGAAGGATAAGTGAAAACAAATGAATTTCTCTAAGTAGCCAAATGAGTATCAAATAATTTTGAAAATTCTCTTTTAAAAGGTTACCAAAAGAATTCTACCAGATATTTATATATCCTCTGAAAGATTTTACAGATCTAATAATTATCCTTTAATTAGAGGCTTTTGAAGTATTATAAAAAATTTCATTTTTAAAAATAGAAAAGTCGTGATCTTGATTAATAGATCATTGAAAGAAAATTTTAAACTCATAAATTTGTAACCTTTATATTATAATCCTAAAGAGTAAGGAGTTTGAAAGAAGATTATTATGCTAATTACAAATTATTATATAAAAGACTGTAGTCTAAATATATAGAAAATGGCTCAAAATTTATCTTTAAAATTATATGATTCTTTATCCAATGTAAGTGAACAACCTGTAAGCAATCTAATGGAAGAACCTTTAATATTTGAAGATGATATACCAATATCAAAAGTAATTGGTAGCTTAATGGAAAGAAATCTTTTTGAATCTTTTTTAACATTTGATAAAAAAATATCTGTGATAAATATTAGAAATCTATTAAATTTAAGAAATATAACATCTCGAAAAATTTCAACAATAGCAAAGACGTCTCCATTTTTATACTCTGATGATAAAATTGCTAATGCCGCTCATTTGATGAATTATTATAGATTACGCTCATTACCTATAATTGAAAAGAACAATAATAAAATTATAGGACAAATAAATGCAAAATCAATTATTAAACAAATTCATGAATTAGGATCAAAGAACTCGCAAACAAAAACAAATAACTCATTTGCATCTCTTTCTCAACAAATATTAGGAAAAGATATTATGACTCCTAAACCTTTTGTAATTGGATCAAATGATGATGTAACTTCTGCTCGTAATATTATGATAAAAAATAGGATAGATCATATTCCTGTCATAAATGAAAATAATAATTCCCTTATAGGGATGATAACATCAACCCATATTACTCAACATCTATTACCCACAGAAAGAATTGGAAGAGGTTCAATGATTAATCAAAAGAATATTCGACATGATTTTCCTGTTAAAAGCATAATGAGTAAAAATGTTGTTGTTCTAAATATTGCCGATAATATACTTAAAATAATTAGGTCGATGATAGATACAAATTCAACTTATGTAGTTTTACAGTCAGTAAATGAAATACATGGAATAATTACTTTTGGGGATATTCTTACTTTACTCAAAGAAAAAGTACAATATGAGTTACCATGTTATATCATAGGTTTGCCTGAAGATCCAATAGATGCCGAAATGACTAAGACCAAGTTTATTGGTGTAGTCAAAGTATTAAAGAAAATTTTTCCTGAAATAGAAGAAGCAAGATGTAGAATAAAAATTAAGGGTAAAAGCGGTAAAAGGAGTAGATATGAAGTAAATGTAAATATAATAACAACAGCAGAGACTTATAGTTATTCAAGCACAGGATGGGATTTACCAACAATTATGGATGAATTATCTGATGGCATGAAAAGAAAAGTTATTAGAGAACAAGATAAGAAAGGCAAACCTCAAAGATTGAGAATAGAAAGAAAATATGTAGAGTTATAATTGTATATTTATAGAAGGCATCAGTTTGTATGTATCAGATTAAAAAATAATTCTATTTTGTATCTTTTAGTTCTTCATAAATAAAAGAAAATTTTATAATAAAAACATGACGTAGGTTACACTTTCGTATAGTAACTAACCATCTCTAATAATTTTAAATTCAAATTTCTACTTCTACATATTTTATATTAAGTGTTATGACAGTATTTTTAATTTTTATAAATGAGAGAAATTTTCAACTAATTCAAAAGAGTTATAGTTGTAATAATTTTAATATTTTTTATACGTTTTACCAATATATCCATGTGATCTAAAAATATACCAAATTTTTTTTAATCCAATTTTTGTATTCAAAAAGATATCTATATTAATTAGTATTTGCATTTTTCAAAAGAAACTTACTTTCTCCTCAACCACCAATCTTTCTCAAGAATTTTATATGTTCTTTCAATTCTTTTATTTTTTCTCTAATTGTTCTTTTTTTCTCTCCTTTTGTCAGGATATAAGTTGGTAAATCCAAAATAGGTAATTAAATTCAGATGTTTGAAATTCGTACTAATGAATCTCGTAGTCCTATTATTAACGTCCATTTTTTTGAGAAAATTCATATATTGAAGTAAAAATTTTTCAATCTCGTTCATTTTCAGGAATATTTAATTTCTATAGTGTTTTAGTTGTTATGAATCCGATTGCACAATTTTTGACTGATAGTTCTTCTAGCCTAAATTCTAGCGAATTCTAGGATAGTGTCTGAATTGTATTTGTCTAAACGATTTCGCCAATCTGCAATTAGGTTAGAAACCTTACCTTGGCTTATGGAATACCCGTTAGATATATTATCGAGATCATTCCTTTTAACCAAGAATGTATGACAGAGTTCAAATAATTTGGCAATCTTTCGTTCATATTATATATTGTAATGGAAGTATATTTAAAAATGAAAAAATTATTCCTTTCATTCGCCGTAATTAGGAATATCTCGTCATTTTAGTCTAATAGTTGGTCAAATATTTTATGTGACTAATGTATATTATATCAAGCCGTTTGTTTTTTATTTTATGCAATGAGAATAAAATAAGATTTCAAGACATAGCAATATTGGTAAATTTGCAAAATAGCTAGGTTAGAATAGAATAATTGATGAAAAAATTACTCTTAAGTTATTCCTGAATTATTTGCTAAACAAAGCCTATTTTTTTATCCAATTATCTCCATCTTTTTTGTATGTTCTTTTGACTGCTGACCAAGCAACTTTATGCGCAACTTCTTCTTGACTTTCCTTTTTGCCTCCTCTTCGTTTCTTAGGGTCACTATATTGGTCAAGTGCATTTTTATATGCTTCTTTAAATATTTCTTGGGCATGTGTGGGAAGTTTATCTATTTGTTTTTCTGTTCTATCGGAGATACCATCATTATTAATTTCTTTATTTTTGCCATCTTTATCTTTTCGTGGCACATTATTATATATATATATATATATATATATATAATATAATAGTATTATAATACTTATGATTATGAAATTATAATAATCTACTGTAGTTCATATAGTTGTTAAAGAATATGATTCTTCAACATAATTTCACCATATAGATACTTTTCCAAATGTATATTAATTTTCTAATTTTTTATAGAATAAACATAGAGTTCATTTTAATAACTAAATTGCATTATTTTTAATAAGAATTTGAGTTATATTAATGAAAAAGAATCTGAAACAATATTAATTCATACAATCATGTATCACCCTTCCATTATTAGAATCTACTCATTTAGATCTATTTTTACGGTATCAAACTTAATGAAAGAAGGAAAAAGTCGGTTCAATAATAATATTAGATCAAAATACAAAACCTATTGGAATAATCAGTGAAAGAGATATTGTTAGAAGAGTAATATCAAATGGCAAAGATCCTAAAATTACGAAAACAACAGTATTATGTCCAAGCCATTAATAACTGTCAAGGAAAATACTCATTTATATGATGCTACTAAAAAAATGGTAAAAATAAAATTTTAAAATTAAACTGTTAAAGATATTTTTGAACTATTGGAATATCTTGTTCAATAACAGATCTTTTTATTTATTTATTTATTTAAATAACCCAAAAAAGAAGCCACCGTCATCTGGCTTTTTTTGTTCTTCAATTGTTGTATTTGTATTTTCTGTCATTTCTCCTTGGCGATCTATATTTTCTAAGTTACCATTTTGTTCTTGTTGTTGTTGCAGAGATAAACTGTTATTAGATTGTGTATTGGCGCTGCTACTACTACTACCATAATTTATATTTTCACAATCATTTTCTGGAATTGTATCTTTTTGTGTAATATTGAAATCAGATATAGTGTCCTTACCATCTCCACATATGAATATATCTGTGCCCAGACCTCCATTTAAAACATCATTTCCTATTCCTCCTATTAGAATATCATTTCCTTTATACCCAAAAAGCATATCATTTCCTTCTCCTCCTTCTAAATGATCATTTCCTGTTTTTCCTCTTAAAATATCTCTGCCATCATTACCAAAAATTATGTCATCACCACTTCCTCCACTGATATCATCTCCCGCTTCTTTTCCTGAAATAATATCATTTCCACTAAATCCTTTTATTTTGTCTTGATTTATTGTACCTGTAATATTATTTGGATTTTCAGTTCCATTTATGTCCTCTGCCCATGCAATATTTATAATTTTGTATTGGTGTTGGTGTTCTTGTTGTTGTAGTTGTTGTTGTTCTTCTTTATCAACAAAATCAATCCCTATAAATACAAAAGATATGGATCCTATAATACAAAATAACGATGGATAATAAGGTAAGATATCTGAACTTTTATTATTTAAATATCCTTTTTTGTTTATTTTTAGTAAATTCAGTTCATTAAATTTAAAACAATTTCTATTGACTTTTCTCATTTTCTTAACTAGAAATAAGTACAAAATCATTTAAAGAAGTATTGCAAGATTTTTACATAAAAATGGTATCATACTTTTATTATAAAATCTCAATGATTAAATATGAATAAGCATAAAAGGGGTAAAATGAGTAAAATAAATCCACTATTGAAATTCTTTCAATACTCTAAATTTAAGTCTTATTATCCAAAGATATTAAAGTATAACAAATAAAAAATTGAAAAAATTATGGTTGTATGATTTTCCATATTTGGTTACTCCTTCTTTTCTTGCTTGCTCTTTAGCTTGTTCAATCGAAGGACCATGGTTATCAAAACCATAAAATTTAGAGCACTATGTGGTTTTTCTAAATGTTACATAGAGAGAAAAAACCACAAGGTAAAAGAAGATAATGCATTGGCTCATTTGTCTGATCAACTATTAGTTTTAAGTGAAAGAATATACAACGATTAGAAAGAAAAAACAAATTATAATAATATAATGTTAATCTTTATACAAATAGCCTTTTAGATGTGAATATATAGTTTAAGTTTCAAGTATGCTAAAAAGTAAAATATGAGTAATAAAACATATGAGTAATAAAACTTTTTCAAGTCCCAAGGAGTTTAATTGCGTTAGATGTTTATTACTACTGTTTGTAATCTTTTAATTTTTTAGATAATCATTAAAAATTAGCCCAATGGTTTAGTCGTATGTTTTTTGTATTTATTTGCATCTTCTTCTGTTATCTTGAACCAGACGGTATTATCATCAAAGCGCTCTACTAAACTCTTTGGAATATAGAATTTGTCTACAACTAAAGTACCTTTCTGAGTTACAATATATTCAGGGTTAACTTCTTGAACTTCTCCTAAATCTACATTACCTATTCCTCTTGCTTCTTTTTTTAATACATCTTCTCGATTATATATAATAGGAGTATTATCATCTATCATAGATTCAATCATAACCCATTCAATTTAATAAATATAATGTATATACATAATAATGCTTATTTCCAATATTTGAAAGAAAAATTCATTCATGTATTACTAATACTGGTTTTCTAGTACTATCAATTACCTTTCTAACTGTACTTCCAAGTACTCTTATTGTTGATGATATCCTGCTACTTGCCATAACAATTAAATCTATATCTGATTCTTCTGAAAACTTTATTATTTCATCTGGGGGTTTACCCGCCAATACTTTATAAGATAAATGTAGTTCAAGATTATCAAATCCTTTAACTCTGTTTTCTAACATCTTTTTTATTGCGCCTTCCATTGTATTGCGAAGATCCTCTTTAGATTGTATTAATCCACCCTCTTCTTCTTTTCTTATAAATGATAAAAGAGTACTAGGAGAGATTACATCTTCATCAATTATATTAATAATAATTATTTCAGCATTAAAAATTTTAGATAAATAAATTGCATGTCTTAAAGCAATATCTGACATTTGAGATCCATCATGGGGAACTAATATTTTTTATAGGAAGGAAATTTGAGATTAACAAAAGAAGAAGAATCTGAAAGTTTTCTTTCGAAGATATCCTGACTCAATATATCATGATAAACCTCTTATTATTTAAAGATCACAAATACTATTTTATAATAATAATAACTTTATTCAAATCTTTAGTAATATTACTACTAGAGTTATAGATTAATTAATTAAAAACCTATAAAATATTTGTTCATCAAATTTGACTTATACTTTTTACAATATTAAAGAGAACAATTTGCTCTTATATGATATAAGAAAATGAAACTCTTCTAATACCTGTAGTAGTTATTATCATTATTAAGGATCTTAACAAATAATGCATTAATATGAGTAATTATTCTAAATAAAAATACCATAGCATCTATATTAAAAGATATGTTGAATTAGACAAATATGTGTTATTCTATATTTGAATTTATTTTAAAAAGAGGATTATTGTATAAGTTGTAGCCTAGAAAAAATATGAAAAAAATGCTAATAAAGAATAATGATATGAATAATTAGTAATATTTTTGCTAGCAATCGTTAGCCCAATTTTTTTTGGCTATAATTCATAAAACACCATCTGATAATATCTTGAAAACGATCTAGGATACCGTAACCATTTATACTCATTAAAAATAAGGATCGATATTATCAATTTCAAGTCAAGGATAAATTCAATTTTTTATATTAAATAACAATTTTGTTTTAATGTATATTAATATGGATCATTGATGTTACAGTATTTTTATCCTAAATCTTTATATGAAATATTAATCAATCCTTTCTATGTTGCGAAAATATTCTGCATATTCTTTTTACCTTGCTTTAAAGTTGAGGCTCTTTCGTTTGAAAGAAAAAAAGAAAGAACAATATACATTACAATCATAAGAAAAACAATAATTTATTAATAATTCTTTGAGATTCTAATAAAGATTCCAAAATAAGCTATGAAAATATTATTCCTGAATCTTTTATTTTTTGATTTTCCTTTCCAGTTCTATTATCCTATAAGTTGAAAGATCCACAGATAAAAAATTGAAGAGAAGAAGTTTTTACTAATACAAATACTAAATTTCTAATTCTTGATTTTATAAATATAATGCCTTTTACAAATACAAATCAAACTCATTTAACTTGTGGTATAAATATGCCAATTAATACAGAATAAGATTAAGAATCTCGATAATATCATTATAGTGTTATTTTAAATGATTATAGTAGTTGTAATAACATTTAACATTTAATTGATATTTTAACTACATATAACTATGTCATTACAGATTGGCACCATAAAAAAAATTCCTATAAGATTACACTTTACGCTTATTATCGTTTTTTTTCTTATATCCTGGACTCTTGCAACAGGTTTTATGCCAAGTTATTATCCAACCCTAAATGAGTCTCAATACTGGATGATGGGAGCAATTGGAGCTGTCATATTGTTTATTTCTATATTACTCCATGAGTTATCCCATTCACTTTTATCAATTCGATATGGTATTGGAGTACATCAGATAATCTTATTTATTTTTGGGGGTATCTCTGATATAAAAGATGAGACAAAAGATTTTAAAAAAGAATTTAAAATAGCTGTAGTTGGCCCCTTAACAAGCTATGCTCTATCTGGATTATTTTGGATTCTTTTTATTACAATTTCCTATATTAATGATAATAATTTCCAAAATATTGGTGAATACCTTACTATCATAGAGGGAATTCTGTTATATAGTAGTATAATTAACCTGATTATTGGAAGTTTTAATTTAATTCCGGCATTTCCATTAGATGGAGGACGAATGTTACGAGCTGGATTGACAAAATGGAAAAAAGATTTTGATCAAGCTACTAGTATAGCCTCAAAAATAGGTATAGCGATATCATTTGGAATTATGGGATTGGGATTCGTTGCTATCCTTAGAGGATCCTTTTTAGGTGGATTTTGGTTGATAATAATTGGATGGTTTCTTAACAGTGGTGCACAGGCCTATTTAGAACAAAATGAATTATCAAGCAGGCTTAAAGGTATTAAATTAAATGCAATAATGAATCAAAATTTTATAGCCGTTAAACCAGATTTAAAATTATCTGATCTAATTGCAAATTATTTTAATGTCTATTGGAAAAGCGCATTTCCTGTGATAAATGAAGATAATCACTTAGTGGGAATGATTACTACCGATGCACTATTTAAAAAAGGAAAAATGGAAATTGAAAATAAAAAAGTAGAAGATTTAATGATTCCAGTATCAGAAATAATAATAATGGGTGCAGAAAGAGAAGCCAATGATGCTTTAAAGCAACTATTTAGAAAAAATATGAGCAGAATATTTATTGTGAATAATCAGTCACAATTATTAGGATTGGTTAGCAAAACAGATATCTTAAATTTGGCTCAAGAAAGAGGAGAATTTTTACGGACTACAAAAAAATGGAATTATTGATCTAGTATTAAAAATAATTATATAATTGTTATTCATTCCAAAGATAAAGAAATAAAAATTTGGTATTCCATACAAATTACCTAAGCAAAAACTGTCATTTCTATTAATTTTATTTTTAATTCCTTTCATCTTTTTCATAACTAAAATAATTGTATACTAGATTATCTTTTAGGAAGTATTGAAAAAAAATTAATAGTGATGAATGAGGATTATACTTATTATAAGATAAGAAATATTAGATATCTATGGTACAAGAAAAAAAAATTAGAACTGTAAATCCTGCTACGGGTCAAGTTTTAGCTGAATATGATAATATGAGTAATGAAGAAATAAAAAGCGTTATACATAAATCCAAAAATGCTTTTGAAGACTGGAAAAAAGATATTGGAAAAAGATCTATTTTTTTGCATAATCTATCTGCACAATTACGTAAAGATAGAGAAAAATTAGCAACTATTGCAACGCAGGAAATGGGTAAGCCAATAAAAGAATCTCGTTTGGAAATAGACAAATGTGCATGGGCAGTAGAATTTTATGCCTACAATGGAGAGCTTTATCTTTCAGGCGAACCTCTAAATAGTGATGCTATTAAAACAATGATATCTTATCAACCTCTTGGAATAATTGGAAGCATAATGCCTTGGAACTTTCCTTACTGGCAAGCGTTAAGGTTTGCTGCTCCTTCTTTGATGGCTGGAAACACAATAGTCCTTAAACCATCTAGTGCTACTATGCAATGTGGTATAGAAATAGAAAAGATGATGGAAAAAATAGACTCATCTGATCATGTATTTAGTACACTTGTTGGAGATTCAAAAGTTGCAGAAACATTAATTGATTCAGATATAGACGGTGTAACTTTTACCGGTAGTGTTGAAATAGGTGCAAAAGTTGCACAGAGAGCTACCGCACAGCTTAAGAAATGTGTTTTGGAATTAGGTGGAAGTGATCCTTTCATAGTATTAGAAGATGCAGATATAGAGAAAGCAACAACAGGAGCAGTAAGAGGAAGATTTTTAAATTGTGGTCAAAGTTGTATTGCTTCAAAAAGATTCATAATTTCAAAAAAAGTTGCAAATGAATTTATTGAGAAGTTTATACGAAAGACTGAAGATTTAAAGATTGGTGATCCTATGTCCGATGATACAGATATTGGTCCACTCTCAAACGCGAAAGGAGTAGAAAATATAGAAGATATGGTAAAAGATGCTGTAGATAAAGGAGCGGAAATTCTCACTGGAGGAGAAAGAATTAAAGATAAAGGAGCATATTATAAGCCTACTATATTAGGTAACATTAATCCAAAAATGAGGATAGCATATGAAGAAACGTTTGGACCTGTTGCTCCAATAACAATATTTGAAAATGAAATTGATGCCATCCAGATAGCAAATGATTCGAAATTTGGTCTTGGAGCTAGTATTTGGACACGGAACCTACATAAAGCTGAAAAATTTTCTAAATTAATAGAGTCAGGAATAGTAACTGTTAATAATATGGTATCTTCTGATCCTCGTGTGCCATTTGGCGGAATTAAAAATAGTGGATTTGGACGTGAATTGTCTAGATATGGAATGTTAGAATTTGTTAATATTAAATCCATCAGATACTATGACCATCTCCTTCCTGCGCATTATGTAGAATAAACTTTTATTCTAATAATTTAATTTTTTTTATTAATACAAAATATTGAAGCTAATATTGTTATGAATTTTATATATTCTTAATTAAAATAATATAGGTAATAATTCTTGTAAAAGTGCAAGGACCGTAAAGTACCTTGTTTGTACTTTTAAGTACGAATAGATATATAATTTCATTTATTTACTTAACGGAATGAAGAGAAAAAAACTATTGGAATTAACCATGACTGCTGCATCAGAAGATAGTTATCTAGAATTGAACAATCTGATCGATAAAGAAGATCCTTTTGATAGTCTTGTCAATGAAGTATCAAAAAAAATAAAAAAGAAAAATTAAGTAATCATTTTATTTTTTCATACTAATTTTTTTTATTTGATAATTTAGGTTATTATTAAGTTGCGCATTATTAAAAAATTTAATATATAGAAAATGATAATTAGTTTAAATTAATAAGATTTAATTTAAAACTTACCAAACAATTGATATTTTTAAGGCTACGGCTTAAAAATAAAATATTGTCCAAGTCTATTTCTGTCAAATTCTATCTATGTCTCTTGATTCTTTGGCAAGACAATTTTTTAATTTTAATACTTATTTATCATATCTATAATAAATATGACTCTCATTGTGGAATATAATAGTAAAACATTCTAACCATAATTAAATTTTTTAAATACCAGAAAATTAATGACCTATGCAGTTTTTATTTACCATAAATTACAATTATGCTATTTTCTTAAATACTCGAATTTATTGGTTTACCTAATTATTTCCAAAGTCTCTATAATCTTTTTGAATGATTTGAGATATTTATCAAGTTGTTCATCTAGAATAGCTGTAAAAGATATTTTATAGAGATTTATCCCTTCAGTAGTATATATCTCATAATTCATAATTTCATTGGAAATCTCCTCCATTAGAAAAGGTGATTTTGTACTGTAGGCGTATTGGAATGCTTTCTTTTCTCCAATTTTTGTCTCATTTAAGGCAATTGGTTTGTATCCTTCAGAAAGATTATGATAAAAACTTTGTTCTTGTGTATAATTTTCAAGTGAAAAGTCTCCAGTAACAATTGGAGAGACACTCACGGATATTTCAGGCAATCTCATACAGGGTAATGATGAACATTCAGTGTTAGCACCATATAGGAAAGAACCTTCTTTAATCCATTCATCAGTATATTGAAACTTTACTCCTAGAATGGGATCTTCAAAAGTTAAGGAATTTGAGTTTGATTGAGAGAAAGCTAAATTCGTATTTGAGGCAGTTAATAATATAATCGTCATTATGGTCATCATGAATACATTATTACATGAAATATGCTGAAATTTCATTGTATTGATAAGATCAAAATTTAATAAATATATATTTTTAAAATGTCAGTAGTGTTTGAATGGTTTATGCAATAGCCTAATTTTCTTTCATATATTTTAATATCTTTTATTAGTGTGTGAGCTTTTACTTCACCTTCCATCACTCTTACTTTATAACCATGTCAAAAATATCCTATATCAGTATACTATTTGTTTTTATAGTTATATAGAAATTAGAATATGAATTTAAACTAGAAGAAACAATTGATAAATATAACAAAAGAAGTTATAAAAGAATATACACTCCTATGAAAATATTAAAAACTGTATATCGTATTTAATAAACTTTGAATAAACAAAGTATTCTATGATTTATGATACAATCACAATACTAATATTGATAATAATTAAAACTTACTAAATCTATTTATTTATCTGTTATTTGATAAAAGAATATGAGTAATGAAACCACTTTTCTGGTATTTTATAGATTCAGACCTCTAGATTCTGAAGAGAAGAATATAGCTAAACAAGAATGGGAAGATATTAAAAATAGCTTACCTAACAGTATAGAACTTACTGGTGAATTCAGTCATGCATGGGGAACAGAATATAACGGATTTTTGATGTTTCAATCAGAAACGAGTGATATGTTTTTTGAATGGTGGTCTGGATTCAAAGACAAAATCAGGTGGTATGTTGAAAAAACTCATACAATAGTGGCAAGAAGAAGGTAAAATAATAATCACTTCATCTTTTAATATACTTATTAATAATTATTTTAGATATTATCACAGATTTGATAATTTTAATTTGTGGATTACCTGGAACTGGAAAGACATTTTTATCTAATAACCTTTCTAAATATATTGATAGTACAGTATTATCTACAGATAAAATAAGAAAGGAGTTAATTCAAAAACCAACTTACACTTCGTGGGAAAGAGCTTTAATTTATGATGTATTATTTCTATTAACAAAGTATTTGCATTCTTCCGGAATTAATTGTATCCTAGACGGAACTTTCAATATGGAAAAGTCTAGACGTGAAGTAAAAGATTTACTAAATTTAACAAATGATCAATTTTACATAATCGAATGTATTTGTCCAGAGGATTTAATTATTACTCGGCTATTATTAAGAAAAGATGATTATTCTGATGCGACCGTTTCAATATATTTAAAGATGAAGAGAATTTATGAGCCAGTCAGACAAAAACATATATCAATAAATACTTCTAAACCAGTTAATAAGAATATTGATAGAATTCTAAGGTATATCTATGGATCAACATATAGTAATGTAATTGAAGATTGTAAGAATAAGTAATATGCTATTTTTGACAATAAAAAGTTATTACATTTATTACAAATTAAACATTTTATAAAGTTAATATTAGTAATTCAACAATATGGTTTTTTTTATTAAAAGATGAAAGATAGAATAAAAATTTCTATAGACATTTTTTGTTTATGGAGAGATTCCAATTATTTTTGGAGGATAATTATTAAGGATATTGATGAGAACATGGATAATAAAAATAATAGAAAAGCCAGAAAACGCATATGACAGAATTTCTTTAAATAAAAAGGGCTTGTTTTTAACTTTATGAGATAAAGAAAATAGTGCCATGAAAATCATGTTATCTCAATATATATTTGTTTTTGGAAACATTATATACGTAAAGTTTTCTTATTATAATTCTAAATTTCTGATATATAACTTTATTATATAAAACTTTTCTAAGAATTCTAAATGCTTTTTTCAAGTCTTTAAAAGTTTATTATTGAATTTCTATCTTTGATAATTTAATTATATCAATGTGTAAAAATACTATTCATGATATGTTTCTATTTGGATAGTGTTATGAGTAATATTATATTTTTTTTCTAAAATAGAGGTAATCTCTTTTAAAATACTTTGAGATTTTGAGATATCACTAATAACTACATGAGCTGTCATAGCATCAAAACCTGAAGTAATAGTCCATAAATGGAGATCAAATACTCCTGTTACTCCTTTAACTTCTAAAATTGATTTTTTAACTTCCTCATAGGAAATATTTGAAGGAACTCCTTCCATTAATATATTTACAACCCTTTTCATAAGTGACCATGTCCGAGGTAATATAAATAAAGATAAACCAATACTAATTATAGGATCAATAATGTAAAATTTTGTAAAAATAAGTATTAATGCTGTAGCTATCACAGCACATGAGCCATACATGTCTTTTAAAACTTCTAAGTATGCTCCTTCAACATTGATATTTTCTTTTGCATGTTTATGAAGTATTTTGATGCCTACAAGATTAACTAACAAGCCTATAACTGCAATAACAAAAACATATAATCCTTCAATTTCTTTGTGCTCAAATAAACGCCAATATGCCTCATAAATAATATAAAATGAAAGAATTAATATTATTGTACTATTTATTAACGCAGCTAGAATCTCCATTCGATAAAATCCATATGTTTTCTGAGGTGTAGCAGATCTTTTATATGAAAAGTTTATTGCAAATAAGGCTAATCCAATTCCAGCAACATCTGTAAACATATGAATTGCATTTGCAATCAATGCTAAGCTGTTAGTTAAAATAGCAGTGAATACTTCTACAATTAAAAATAAAATAGTAATAACAAGTACAAATTTTAATTTCCTAGCATGATCATTATGCCATTTATCATTAACATTTGAATGCAAAAGTTTTTGTGTAAAATTAAAGATTATATCTTATAAGTTTTTCAATGAAAACAAAATTGATGAGATAGTAATGAAATCGTTGGAATAATCAAATCTTTATAATTTTGTTTTATTTCTCTTTATTTTGAGTATCTTAAATATATAATAAAATACAAATTATGAACTTAATACGAATTTCATGAAGTTGATTTTTATATATATAAAAAAATTAAAATTTGTTTATTGATGGAGAGTTTTTAATATCATCATAGCCTATTATGTCATTGAAAATTTCTAAATTATAATTTGTTATGTCAATTTTTATTTGTAATAGGAGGGTGATTTGTATAAATGGAGTATTAGGTTAGCTTATTTATTTAAAGATGGTTTTGTTGAAAAAATTGGCAAACTTGTTTTTTGATTCTTTTAGTGAAAGTTTCGTAAGTTAAATTATAAATATTTTTATTTTTTTTTCATTCTTAAATTTTTTGGAAGTTGTAGATAGTTTTTTTATTATTGTATTTTTCAATCTCTTAAATATAAAAAAAGGACTTACTCTTGATTTTTCTATAACTTTACTCCCTTTTTACTAATACATAATGAGGAATATTTGACAATGTTGCTGGATAAGAAGTCTTGTATTCCCAACCTTCTCTTAGTAGTCTCCTCGCTTCGTCTATGTCACTAACTGTAAATATATCTATAACCTTTTTTCGCCTTATCTTTGACTCTTCTATTTCATTTTTAACTAAGGTTTGTGTTTTATATTTATGTATATGCTCTAAGCCACTTCCATCCATTAGCTTCCAAGAAATTTTATCGTCGTATCCATTTTCTACCTTTTTAAACCATATCATCTGCTCTGGAAAACCAGCAGATTTACATCGTGTACATTCATGCATCTTTTTTTGCGGTTGAGATGCTTCCGCTTTATTATATATAGACATCAGAAAAACATTTGATATCATACTTATAATAATTGAATTACCTCAAGGAGAGGGAGGGAGAGTATATTTAGTAAATCTGTTTTTGGCTACCTTAATCTTATTCACTTATTTTTATTTATATATCTAACTTTTCAAACAATAATTAGAATTATACTTGCTAAATACTTAATTGTCTAAATATCAAAAAATATTGTTAAAGTTTCATTTAATAATACTATAAATTATGAATATATCTATTCTTATTGTAATAAAATTGATTTATTAATGTATACGTAATGTAATTCATCATTATTATTATCTCTTTATCTAAATAAAAAATTGTTTAATATTATATCATTATAGTTCCACCATCAATAATAATGGTATTTCCTGTAGTATAAGAAAAATCATCACTTGCTAAGTGTGCTGTTATTTTTGCTACTTCTTCTGGTTTTCCCCATCTTTTTAGAGATGTTTCTTCTTCTGCTAAAGATCTATGCATTTGGTCCATTGAGTAATATGTTGCATCTGTAGAAATATTTCCTAAAGCCAAAGTATAAGCACGTATATTGTATATTCCATATTCTCTTGCTATGTGTTTGGTTAGACCGACTAGTCCTGATTTTGCTATTGTATAGGGCGAACCTTCAATATGACCATTAATAGCAGGTATAGAAGAAATATTAATAATAACTCCTCCAGTTTTATTATTATTTTTGATATTATTTTTTATCATATCGGTAATAACTAATTTAGAAAGTCTTATCGAGCCTATTAAATCTACATTAATAATTTCCATAAATTGGTCAATTTCAACTTCATGAAATTTCTTATACCATAATTCTTTGTCAAATCTATATCCTGCATTGTTAACTAATATATCTATTTTGCCAAATTTATTTAATATATCTTTTATCCCATTATATATGTTATTTGTATTGGTTACATCCAGTTCTAATGCATATGTGTTTCCATTAATAATTTTAGATGCACTTATAGCATTTTCTATATATCTAGAACAAACAATTACCGTAGAACCACAAATTTCAGCAAAGTATTTTGCCATATTATATCCTATTCCTCTGGAAGATCCACTAATTAGTATGATTTTATCTTTTAACGACAATGTACTATTAGATATTTGTCCTACTATGTAAATTTGTAAATTCAAGATAATCTATTAATTTTAGAATGATCTATAGATGATCATGCCATATTGATAAATTAATATCATTTTAATTGTTTAGTTTATTACTTATTTATTATTATTTTTTATATCTAGAAATACTTAATACTTTTATTAAATTGATTTAATATATTATAAGTAAAGAATTTAAATACAGAATTCTTTTGAACTTATTTTGATAGACTAATTTATTGTCATGAAGAAACATAAATATTATAACTAATAAAAAATTAGTTGATATAATTAATGTCTGGAATAAACGATTGAAATAAATGTAAATAATCAATGTTATGATTATTATATTAAACAGTAAAATTAAATCGTTATGTATATAGTTGGTTTAATATAAATAATGAGTAATGAAAGGATGAATTCAGATCGAATTCCTAGTACCAATAACAATAATCAAACAGAAACAATAGTCAATTAACAAAGTGATATACCTGGTCAAAAAAAAGAAGTCCAAGGTGATTATGGCCAACTTGCATCATTGGGACAAATTCTAAAAGATATAGAATTTCCAGCAAATAAAAATCAAATTGTAGAATTTGTGAAATCCCATAATGCCGATCAGAATATCTTACAACAATTACAAAATATTGAAGAGAAAGAATATCAAAATTCTGCAGAAGTTACTGCTGCAGCTGGGTTAAAGTATTAGATACTAGAAATTAAAGTCTTGATTTTTCTTACTTCTCGTCTTTTATTACTACTATAATGAAAATAAGAATTTACAATAGTTAATGATAAATTTACATTTCTTGATATACAACTTCCTAAGTAATTAACCGATTGCATTTTTTTGATATTTGTATCTCATATTAAATATTGTTTATTTTATTATACTAATACAACTGCATTGTTGTATCAAAATTAGTCATTATTCAATGATATCTTTTTTGTATCACGACCAAGGAATATCTCTAAAGCTTGTTTTACTATCTCATCAGTAGTTATACCTCTTTTTTCTGCTTCAATTTTGGCTTTTTCCCAAATACTTTCATCAATATTTATTGTTTCCTTCATCTTGGAATTAGTATTTCTTATTAGATTAATTTCTTTCGTTAAGATGTTACTTAATAATATATTTTAATATTAGTAACAAAAAAATATAAATACAAATGAAAATGTTGCATAATAATACAATCAAATATCTTTTTTCATTTTAAACTATTGTATTGTTTTATAAGATCAATTATCTAAACATATGAATTTAGTTCTTTTTTTAACATTAAGATTCCTGTTATATATAATCAGATTTACATGGCATTTTAATTTATAATTTAAAGTTAAATTTCTAGCAGCTGAGCTTAAGTATCATATATTGTTTTTAGGTTAAATACTTTTTGTAATGTGGGCTGTATTTCCAAATGTACAATTTTCATCAATTCTGCTGGAGATGATTTATTATTTATCAAAGAATAAAAATAATTTAAATCTTCTTCTAATTTTGTAATATCTTTAATATTGCTTTTATTTAGCCCTTCAAAATATTTTAACGTAGTTTGAAAAAGCTCACTAATTTCTAAAGCAATTGCCACTGCTCTCTGATAATTACTATATTGATTAACGGTATTATCTGATGAAAAAATTTTGTTAATTTCATTGTAATTAATACCTTCTTTTCCATTATTCAGGTAATCTTTAACACTTTCTTTTCCAGAATCAAGAAAGTCTTTTAACATATTGCTATCTTCTAAACTAGTTTTATTTGTTGATTGTGTGTCTCCATTTCTAGGAAGTATATACAATAGATTAGACATATTAGTCATATCGAAAGAAAGATCTATTGAATCTGAATATTCTCTTAATACTTCATCAATCAGCGTCGCAATAACTAGAGCATGTGAAGTTGCATTAGCAGTAACTATTTCTTTATTATACCTTTGAATAAAGTCATTGTCGTTAGCTACATCCTCATCAGTATAGAAAGTATCGGTAACAAGTCTAGCTGCATTGTCTGAATGATCTAGAGATAATGTTATATTGGAAGGATAGGTATCTTTTGCTAGATCTAATTCTGTTTCTGTTTTTTTTATTAATGTCAATAAATAAACAGAGTCATCTGTAGTAAAACTATGTCCAAAGACTCCAATATATTGAGAATTTAAAACCAATAATGGAATCATCAATAAGATAAATATTTTTACTTTCATTTTATCGCAATCCTAATAATCAAATTTACCTACGAATTCAGTTTGTATATTTATACATGTAAAATTAATGGATGTTCTAGTTTTATTATTCTATATCTATTTTTAAATTGTATAATTCTTGTAAAGTAGGTTGTATTATCCCATGAATAACTTTAGCTACTTCATTATATGGCTTTTTCATTTCGATAATAGTTGTAAGATTATCTATGCCCTCTTTTAATTGCGTAACTTTATCTTGATTGCTGATTTCTTTTTCTGATCGTATTTCTTCAAATAACTGTGATACCGGAACCAGTAATTCTTGTGCTGTTTGATATGCCGTATAGTTTTGAATGTCTTTACTTTCATTAACGGAAGAGTTTTGGTCATGTTGATCCATACCCATAGTTGACATGTTCATGGATTGTTCTTCATGTTGATCCATACCCATAGTTGACATGTTATATGGTTGTGTGCTAAAAGAATCGGCATAATTGATATCTATGTCATTCACCAAAGTTGCTATTCTTAAAGCTTGAATTGTAGAATTATTTAAAACATCTTCTGAAATTCTCACAGATATAGATTCATCTAACACAGCTTCAAAATCTTGTATAGTATTATTTATTTGTGATTGAGTCATGTTATTTGAACTTAATGAAGAAAATGTATTTATAAATGAAGAAATTTCATTGGCTATTCTCTCATTCTTTTCTTCAATTTCATCGTTTATTTCTTTAGTGTAAAGTTGCTTTAATAAATTAGAATGCTGAATTGCCGACTCGTGATTATTTCCTAAAATAAATTGTTCTGTTAATTTAGCATGAGTCTTTAATTTATCAACTAAAGTTAAAAATAATACACTTTCATCTGTTGTAAAAGTGTGACCATATATTTCACTATTTATGATTGGGATAGCAATAATTAATAAAAGTAGTAGCGCTACTTTTTTTATCATATAAATAGAAATATAGTTTGGATAATAATAAATTTATGGTACAACTATAAAACTTAATTATAATAACATAAAATCTTTCAAATAAAAATTAGATATCTTTTAAAGATAAAAAAATTATTATAAATATTAAATAATGGCTAATTTTCACAATTAAAAATGATTATCTATATTGTATTGATTAAAAATAAATGAATTATTTTAATTTAATTAAAAAAGAGTTAATATGTTGTAGATCAATTATTTGTAAAAACTCTTTTGAAAAACCCATATGTCTTTTTTCTAATATTTGGAACAAAAATAATAGCTATTATTAGAAAGAAAACCACAAAGAATAGTATGGTAACTACAAGTGCTTTGTTATAATTAGATATTTCAATATCAAAACTTACAATAAGAGGGTTATTCTCATATTTAGGATCGCCTGCAATTTTAGTTAATAATGATAAAGAATATTTAGATTGATTTTGAAAAGTATATGAATAAGTGGTATCAGCAAATTCATGAAATTTGTATGGCACTTGATGAACTATTCTATTTGAATCCTTATTCTTTATGATTAAAGATATAAAAGTATTTGTAACATCATTTCCATTTTTTTGGACATTAAAGTTCAATAAAGTATTATTATCACCTACTTTTGGTATTGAAGGATAAGGCAAGAATGCTATACTATATCCATCTTTTTCTTTAAATATGGAATTAGGAGTACCTGAAAAAATATGTGCATATACTACTTTATCATCAATAGTAGAAAGAGAAATAAAAAATAGTGTTCCTGTTAGAAAAACTAAACTTATTAGGATAGAGGAGAATTTCTTCAAATATGTCATTTAATATATCAAAAATATATACTTTATACGTGAATATATTTTAGCCATGATCATAAAACCTAAAATTAAAATTTAACTTAATAACATTATAAATAAGAATACCTTGAAAACGAATAAAATATACTGATAATAGATTTCAAGAAAACAAATTAATTCTTCAAGTGTATAAAAATATAGCAGTATTCATCAATGAGGGAATTCATAAAAATTTTCTTATTTGCTAGTTTAATAATTTCTTTCTTGTTATGTAGTTCGAGTTATTTTACGTCTTTAGCTTATGGTCATCCAATAGTAACTGATTCAAATCCTAAGCAATTTCAATCTTTAGAATCTGCACCAGATAAAGTTATAGTTTACTTTAGCGAGCCTATAGTTTTACAATATAGCCAGATTTCTGTTATTGATTCTGAAGGAAATAGAGTAGAAGATGGAAAGGCAGAAAATTATAATGGAGATTCTTCTACCATTTCTGTCCCATTAAAAAGTGATTTAAGTGAAGGAACTTTTACTATTAATACTAAAGTACTCTCTGCTGTCGATGGACATGTAGTTGATGAGTCGCTAGTTTTTAGTATTGGGGAAGGGAAAGGAGATTTTACTCAAGTAGAGTCTGGCCCTAAAGATATCTTTACCTTATTATCAATAGAAAATTCTCTCAGTAGACTACCTGGATATGTGGGGCAGATAGTTATAATAGGTGCTGCATTCATATTTTTGTGGATCCAAAAACCTTTATCAAAATTTGAATGGATGAAAAGTATTCTTCAACCAAATTTTTATCTAATTAAAAAGAATGTGATAAAATTAATGATTATCGGAGATGGCCTAATCCTTTTTTCTATTGGTGCCACAGTATTAATCCAATCTTATGCTATCGGCGGATCAGTTGGAGATGTTTTAACTACTGAATTTGGTAAGATTATCATAGTAAGATTAAGTCTAGTTTTGATACTTTTAGGATTTTTATTATTTTGTTACAAAAAATTTAGTAGCTCTAAAAGAGAGATCAATATAGTTAGATATTTTATTACAATAGCGGGTCTAGGATTGAGTATATTATTTACCAATAGTTTGATTTCTCATTCTGCAGCATTAAATAATTTTGGTCCTATTATGATAGATTATTTCCATGGCATAGCTGCATCATTTTGGATTGGCGGTTTGATATTTTTGACATTTGTTTTTCTTTCTAAAATATTTGTAATAAAAGATGAAGAATTAAAAGCAAAAATTATTTCAACAGTGATCCCTAGATTTTCAATTATAGTAATACCAGTTTTAGGTAGTATATCCATAACTGGACCAACCTTGTTGTGGTCCTTAGAAAGCAATCTATCAACAACTATTGCTTCTCTTTACGGTAAAATATTGATTATCAAATTAATAATTGCTGGTATCATGATCATAATAGGAGGATATCATCAATTTATAACTGAAAAAAAATTTTCAACGTTATCCATAAGAAATATTGGAGAAAAAGGTCATAGCAAAGAAACAATTACACATGAAACAAATATTTTTAAAAAATTAATATGGAGTTTAAGAATTGAGACAATTTTAGGAATATCTCTTTTATTTGTAGTTTCGGTATTAGCTAATATGGTATTACCCTCAGGAGAATTACCTTCTACAAATATTGCCAATTATGAAGAAACTTTTAACTTTCAAAATCAAACCAAAAACAGCGATATATATTCTACTGTTGTTTATACAGAAGATCAAAAAATAGAAATCAATCTACAACCTGCAAGATTAGGACAGAATAACATTTTTGTCGATTTTACTGATTATAATAATAAACCAATAGATATCATAAGTAATGCTACACTAAAATTATCACAATTAGAACGAAATATCGGACCTATCCAAATAGATATGGAAAAAATTTCTAATGGAAGATTTAATGCAATAATTCCCATCAGTACCTTGGGTCTATGGAATCTAGAGATACAGGGAAAGACATTACAACCTAATACACCAAATGCTATTGCCAATTTGGAGGTCAATATAAAACCTAAGATCACTGATTTACAATTTAATATCACAGAATATAAAACTCCAGAAAGTAGCTTATTGCTATATCCTGTATATCAACAAAGTACTAATTCAATATGGGTTGGTGATTCTCAGCCTGGAAGTGGAAGATTATGGGAGTTTAATATTGAAAACCAGAGCTACAAAGAACACAAAATTAACGGTATTAATCTAATTACCTTATCTATTTTTGATCCTACTAATAGAAACATTTTATGGTTCCTAGATCCAACCTCTAGCATATTAGGGAAATATAACACTGATACTATGGAAACCAAAACATTTGAATTACCAAGTAAAGGGGTAATATCAGGTTTAACAATAGATAACAATGAAAATATATGGATGACTGTAATTCAAGATAATTCTATTCTAAAATATGACATAAATAAAAATGAATTTGAAACATTTGGAATTCCTACGGAAAATTCAAGACCTTTGGGAATTATTTATGATGAAAATAGTGATTATATTTGGTTTGCAGAATCAGTGGGAAATATAGGACGGTTAGATATAGAGTCTAAGACATTTACTGAATATCCTAATGTCTCTGAAACAAATTCTGTAGAGAATAATATAATGGCGGAGCTAACCTCACTACTGTTGGATCCACAAACTTCCAACATATACATTAGTGACCATGAAAAGAATTCTGTATTCCTTTTTAATACATTAACTTCTGATTTTAAAGAATATCCGTTAACCGATATTAATGGATTAGCATTTGGAATGGCTCTTGATGCCTATAATAATTTATGGATTGCTCAACACGTTTCAGACACATTAGCAATATTAGATCCAGAGTCTGAAGAAACTATCAATATAGATATTCCAACATCAAGTTCATTTGTTCAATATCTTGTAACAGATTCTAAAAAAGACGTATGGTTTGCAGAGCAACGAGGTAATGCTTTGGCAAAAGTTACAGTTAAATTTATTCCTTCTAATCCACAAGGAATAGATACAATCCAAGAAAAATCAACAATTGATAATAACGATAATACCAATAATCAGACAGTTAATAATATCCCTAATACTGTGCTATTTGGAAAAATAAGATTCAATGACCTTTTTGGTCCATTTATTATAATTGCATTAGTTATTTCAACAATACTGTATCTAAATAGCAGTAATCAATTAAGAAAAAGAATATCGGAAATAGAAAATATTGAAAATAGGAATAAGGAAAAAGGTACAAAGATGAGGACAAAATAATTTTATTTATGTGAGATTTAAAATAGAATGCAATATACAAAGCTAAAAAATTCTAGGAAATATTATAAGTATAAAAAGGGAAGAAAAAAATAAAGATCATTATGAAATTAATACAAACAAAATTATTATTTGATGGCATTGCTGAGCAAAAAGATTGTTATGTTGGAATAGAAGAAGATAATATAAAATTTGTTGGTCATACCAAGCCTTCTGGAAAACATGAAATTATAGCAAATGTTGGTGCAATAACTCCATCTTTTATTGATGCTCATAGTCACATAGGTATGGTTAGAAGTGGAGAGCCAGCAAGTGAAGAAGAAGCAAATGAAAAAATGGATTCGGTTTATCCTCTATCTAATGCTTTACATAGTGTATATATGGATGATCCCTCTTTTCATGAATCTATTGAAGCAGGCGTACTTTATTCTGTTGTGTTACCTGGAAGTGGAAATATAATAGGGGGTAAAGCAGTTTTAATTAGAAATTTTGCATCTAATATATCAAACGCTTTTATAGCTGATATAGGAATAAAAACAGCATTAGGATATAATCCAAGAAGTACTATAAAATGGAAAGGAACAAGACCCTCAACAAGAATGGGTTCAATAGCAATTCTTCGTGATAACCTATTGAAAGCTAAAAAAACAATGGCACTTTTAGAAAAAAAGAAAAAATTAAGTGAGGAAATTGATCCTCAAATGGAACTTTTTATAGATATTTTAAAAAAAAAATACAAATTGATGGTACATGTACATAAAGAAGATGACGTTATGATTATGCTAGAGTTGATTAAAGAATTTAAGCTAGAAGCTATTGCAAATCATTTGGGCGATGTTCATAATGAAAATATTTTTTCTCAACTACGATTAAATAGAGTTCCTATTATTTATGGTCCTTTAGATTCATTTCCATATAAAGTAGAATTAAAACATGAAAGTTGGAGAAATATAGAAAAGTTACTAAGATCAAATTCTAAATTTGCATTAATGACTGATCATCCCGTATTATTGCAACGAAATCTCTTTTACGGATTAAGATATTTATTACGATTTGGTTGTTCAAGGGCCGAAGCAATTTCAAAAATAACTAAAGAACCTGCAGATATAATTGGAGCAACAAATATTGGACAAATAAAACCTGGCTTTAAAGCATCAATTACTCTTTGGAATGATGATCCATTTTTACTGTCTAGCTATCCAAAAACAGTATTTGCAGAAGGAGAAATTGCATATAAGGAATAATTATTTTTTACAGGGTTTTTTCATCAATCAACATCAATAGCATAAATTTTATCAAAATTTCTATGAGGTTACTATGAAATAATGCCTAAAGATTAAGATTATTGTTGTAATTTTTTATTGAACGAATAATAAACATATTAATAGATATAAATACAATTATAAATTACAATTTTCTTTTGAATCTTAATAAGAGATGTATAAAATAATTGAATACCACCATAATTGATTATTATTTTAAAATACTTAAATAAACATTTTTACTATATTCATAACTTAAATTTTAATAATGTTAAAGTAAAGGAATGCAAAATATATCTTCTATTTTCACTTTTTTATAAATATCTTATAGTTTGATAAATGTATGTTACACTTTATAAGAATATTAAAGAAAGAATTTGCTGATGTGCGAAATATCACTATAGGCATTAGATTTTTAGATTACTTTTTCTATTAATTAATTTATATTTATGACTATAAAGTTTTACTTTGTTTTGAATTACCTTATTGTAATTAGCTTAATGCGTATTCATCATAAGAATTTTAAGGTATTTATATATATGATAATTCATGGCTATCCTCACTGGTAAAGAGATTCTAAATCGTTTAAACAAAGATATAATAATCGATCCTTTCGATATTAAAAATTTAAATCCTAATAGTTATAATCTAACTTTGTATGATGAGTTAAAATTTTATGATTGTGATCTATTAGATATGAAAAAAGATAATTCTACAAAGATAATAAAAATTCCAAACGATGGAATCTGGCTAGAACCTGGTGAAACCTATCTTGGTAGAACAATGGAGTATACCATTACTAAAAATTTAGTTCCAATTATCAAAACACGTTCTTCTATAGCAAGACTTCATATAAATATAATCAATAGTGCAGGCTTTGGTGATATAGGCTATTCTGGTCATTGGACAATTCCGATATCAGTTATTAAAAAAACGAAAATTTATCCTTTTGTCACTATTTGTCAAATTTATTATAATGATATTACTGGTGAAATTGATAGAGAATATAATACTAACAATAAGTATCAAAACAGTAGAGATATAATGACATCAAGAATCTATCAAGAATTTGAAATTGGAACATAAAAAAGAGACTTTAATAAAAGGATAATTATCAAGGTAAAAGGTAGAAAAAAATTGCTAGTATATTATATAATAATACGATTTAACCAAAAGCCATTCTGATAGAAAGATAAGATAATAGTATTTTATTTAACAATTTCGTACTATTGTTGCTTATTTATCCCATGCCTACGTCAGGAATATTGTCAATCTTCAAAGTAATATATTGTATTGTGACTTCTCTTTATTATGGAAAATAGTGCCATGCTTATAGAGAGTCAGGCAGAAGAATTAAAACTAAGAGCTCGAAACGATTCTGTGAGATATGATCCCCTATTTAAAGTTGGAACTGAAGTTGAAGCCTGTTTGTTAGATGGCAATGGAGAACCTGTAAATGCTTCTTCTCTAATTGAAGAATTAGTAAATTCTCAATTTTTTCGAAATTCTGGATGTATGATAGATTATGAGTATGGCTCATGCCAATTTGAATTTAAAACTCCTCCAATATCTTTTACAAATTTGTTAGACCTCGAGGTATTATATGAAGATTTTATAATTGAACATTTAGAAAAAACCATCCAAAAAGTTTATAAAAATAAAATAGTTATTCCTGTCTTTCTTGGCGCCAATCCTTCTCCAAATATTCTTCAAGATAATATAATAACAAATAAAGAAAGGTATAAGAAGTTCTTTGAATGGCAAAGTAAATTTTCTGATATAGAGTTAGATGGCAGAAAATTTAAAGCTGCACATATTCCTGCAGCAATTCAGGGTTTTCATTTTCATCTACAGGGAAGAAATCCTACCTATGCAGTTTTGATGTTTAACCATATTTTAAATCTTATCTCATCTGCAATAGTACTTGGGGCTAATAGCAAACTTTTTGCTGGGAAAGTATTTTCTTTTCATGAACCACGTATATATCTATATGATCATTCTGAGCAACAAAATTCAGGATTTCCTGCAATTGCCACATACCTAAATAATATGGACGATTATATTGATTATATAAAATCAAGAAAACCTATAATTGCAAAAGATTACTTTGAGCTTGAAAAAGAAAGGCATGATGATGTACGAATACGTTTGAATTCTGAATTTTATCGAGTTGAAACAAGGATAGTATCTGTACAGACAACACCAAAAGCATTGATGGCTATGATTGAATTTTTTGTTGGCTATCTATATAAAGCTATTCTTGAAGAGTCATATGGCCAGAAATTGTTAAGAAACCTTTCCATGTTAAGAGAAGAAAGACAAGCTTCTGTACAATCAGGTTTCAATGCTTCATCTCATTTTCATATGGTAGATACAATAACAGTTCAGCTTGACTATGCCCGAAAAGGATTATCTGATTTAAATGTTAAACCTGAATTTTTAAATGTCCTAGATGGGAGAGTAAAAAATAGGATATCACCAAGCGAATATGTTGCCAATTTATGGGACGAGAAATTTAATGGATCAATTAATCAAACAGTATTTGAGATAATTTCTCATATGTGGGAGAGAACAAAAAATAACCGTCCAATAATGTAGCATAGGTGTTAACTAGAATAGAGTACTATGAATTATTAATTATTATTTTTAGTGATATTTACAAATTTAAATATATATCCTCCAAACTCATAAGAGTAGTCAATTTGAAAAATATTAGCTCTATAATTGATTCAAATATGAATGACCTGGTTTCAGACCTTCAACTTTTAATAAGGCAGCCAAGTGTTTCCGCCAAGAAAAATGGGTTGCTTGAATGTTCTCATTTAGTAAAAAAAATAATGGAAAAAGCCGGGATAGAAACCGAGTTGCTTTCTCTTCAAGAAAATAATACTAATTATAAAAATAACAATCTCAAAATAGATTCTGAAATTGATGATATTTGTTCTAGACCTCCATTAATATACGGAGAAGTTAAATCAAAAAGAAATCCCAATGGGAAGACTCTTTTATTTTATAACCATTATGATGTACAACCAGAAGATCCTATAGAATTATGGGAAAATAAAGAACCTTTTAGTGGGAGAGTCAATGGAAATTATATTTATGGAAGAGGATCATCCGATGATAAAGGAGAATTAATAACTAGGATAAAAGCGGTTGAATATCTTTTAAAAAGTTATGGAGATGTTCCATGTAATATAAAATTTATAGTTGAAGGCGAAGAGGAAATTGGAAGCCCAAACTTAGAAAAGTTTCTTTTACAATATAAAGAAAAACTAAAGTGTGATGGTGTAATATGGGAATTTGGTTACATAGACGAAAAAGATAGACCCATTATTATGTTAGGAGTTAAAGGTATTTTATTTGTTGAACTTGTATCTAAAGGAGGACCGTCACGTGAGGTTCACTCTAGCCTTGCAACACTCATAGAAAATCCTGCTTGGATCCTTGTGGATGCACTCAAAACACTACGCAATAAAGATGGAAGAATTTTAATAAAAAACTGGTATAAAGAAGTAAAAACCTTTTCACAAGCTGAACTCGATATATTAGATAAAGAACCATTCAATGAAGAAGTATTCAAAAAAGAATACGGCATTAGTAAATTTTTAAATAATGTAAAGAGTATTGATGTAAAAAAATTCTTTGAAGGAACACCAACATGTAATATAAGCAGTCTAATAGCTGGGTATAGTGGAGAAGGTTCCAAAACAATAATTCCGTATAAAGCTATTGCAAAATTAGATTTTCGTTTAGTACCAGATATGGATCCAATTGTGCAGTTTAAAAGGCTTTGTGACCATTTTAGAAATCATGGCTTTACCGAAGATTTACTAGAAATTAACTTATTAAATAAGGAGTGGCCAGCACGAACAAAACCGGTTGATTCTCCATTTATAAAAGTTGTTGAAGAATCTGCTACCGTTGTATTTGGTTCTGTAATAAAAAGTATATCATCGGCAGCAACTGGACCTATGCATTACTTTTTGAACCTCCTAGATGTACCTTGTGTCTGTATAGGTTCATCTTATAAATATGGTAAATCTCATTCACCAAATGAATTTGCTAGATTAGATTTATTAAATAAAACAACTAAATGTATAAGTACAATAATTGAAAAGTTTGGAGATTTAAACCATAACTAATAATGAATTCATCATTGAATAGTATATAGATTTTATTCCCATAGCCATATTGATCTAACCGTATCTGAGTCACTTTCATATATTCCTACAGTATTATTGAGAAATGCAAATGTATCATCTGTAGTAGAATTAAAATATATTATACCTCTATATCCAGGATATCCTCCTTTCAATAAATTTGTATCATAAGAATTCCAATCTATTGATGAACGTCCATCTTCTGTAGAAATTGTTCCATTTCCTTGACCAAATACTGTTTTATTTTCGATAATCGTATTTAAAAAAGTTTCTTGATTGACCATTTTTCCTATTCCCTTTATTGTAGCTTTCTCTATACAATTATCTTCAATAACTATATAAGGATGAGACTTGATTTCTTTTGAATTAAGGCATTCTAGTGATGTAGCTATATAAAATGGTTCTAGTTCATTAATTTTGTTGATTGTATTGTTTATAAAGAGAGTTTGAGTAGTTTCTCCATTGCCATATGCAAAATTTATAATTAGGTTCAAAGAAAACAATCCTATAATTAAAAAATAATAAGTATGTTTTTGCATAATAATTTAAATGCCATGAATAATAATAATGTTGCTCAACATATTAATCAACAAATCAAATATTAATATAATATCTTATTATTCTTATAGACACGTGATATGTATATAACCAATAATGTATTATTAAAAGTAAAACTTAGACACTTATGTAAATATTTCTCATTATAGTTGTATTCAATCTAGTACATAATATAAATAACTTAAAGTTATAGAATAAAGACTGCTGCACTTAAAACGGTGGTCCACATTCCATCTTTATGTCCTTCTGCTGATTGAGTAAAATTTTGGGTTTTGTAAATTTTACCAGATAACCTCCATTCTTCTTTCTTTTCATTCCATGTTAATGAAGAATCATTTGGCAATCCCATTATAGTAGCTAGCATTTCCATAGCCATGTCCTCCGCATAATCGCCAGCTTTTTGTGCAGTTTCTCCTGTGGAATGATGTTCAGAAAGATAGCCATATTGATCATTATCGGCAGGATATGCTAAGCCTATAGAAGAGGCAATAAGTCGATTGGGTTCATTGGTTGATGATCTAGCCATTACCGCAAATGTAATTTGACCAGGTAAAAGATATTTTCGACCCTCTTGAATACTAATTATTTTACATTGTGGAGGCTTAATACTTGAAACTGTTACTAAATTTAAGTCTGAAATTCTAGCATCCCTTAATGCAAGCTCAAAACTTGTTAAATAATCCTTGTGTACTCCTTTACCTTTTGTAAAAAAAATTGCCTTGGGAACATAATTGACAGGATTAGAAAATATACTTGAATCAAGAGATTTTTTATACATTAGCACAATTAGTATAAAAAAGATTATTAAGATTTTCCTATTTAGAATTTTCAATAACAGTTTTCAAAACTATAATTTATTGGTATTTTTGGTCTTTAGTTTTAATTATTGTTGTTATTAATGTGTTTGATTCTCTTTCGTGTTAAAAGTCATTTATCTTTATTACTTATTAACAAATGATATCATAAAAGTTCTATACTAAATTTACGGATAATCTCTTTCAAGAATTGATTATTTAATCTAAGTATACCTAATTTAAATTATAAAAGTTTATTAATTTTTTCTATCAATAAAGATATATTTTTAATGTGGCTTCCCGACCAGTACAATTTATTACATCTATAACATCTATAAAATATTGCATTATTCTCGAATACTTTCCGATGAACTTCATTTTTTATTGTATTTGGATCTTCTATAGTATTAAGCTTGGCGTTACATATGGAACAACGAAAACAATTTAGTTTGATATCTATAAATTTTATTGCCAAGTTGTTAAAAATAGCTACTAAATTTTCTATTTCTGTATTTTTATTTATAAATATTGATTGACAATTATATTTTTTAGCTCTATGAAATAATTCTTTATCACTTGTTAGTAAAATTCTTTTTGTTTGAATTAGTATATCTAATATTTCTCTATCTTCTTTATCTAAGATATAAATTGTATCAAATCCTAGAATCCTTAATTTTCTGGCAATTTTTCCTAACATCGCATCCGCTATAAAAGAATAAATTTCTTGAACACTTTTTCACCACACCACACTAGAATTAGAATAATATGTATAATTTTAAAAAGATTAAAATAAAGAACTTAATAGTGAATTTGGTTAATAGTAAAGCATTATTTTGTCTGTCTAGAAATAAAAAATTTTATTATTAGGATTGTTGAGTCTTTGATTTAAGGACATTTAGCGCAGAACCGGAATAAAACCATTCTATTTGATGATGGTTGTATGAATGTTTCAAAGTAATTTCTTCTTCTCTTCTTATACCATCTTCTTCCTTGTGAATAATTTTGCATCTTACAGGTTTTGATGGTTCTAATTCATCTAATCCTATTATGCTTATTCTATCTTCTTCATTTATTTTATCATAGTCGGAACTATTTTCAAAAGTAAGTGCTAAGATTCCCTGTTTTTTTAGATTTGTTTCATGAATTCTGGCAAAACTCCTAGAGATAACTGCAGCACATCCTAAATATCTAGGAGTCATCGCGGCATGTTCTCTGCTGCTACCTTCTCCGTAGTTAGTATCTCCTATTATGACCCATTTAAGACCTTTTTCCTTATACTCCCTTGCAATATGAGGATAAGACTCTATTCTTCCATTGAATAAATTCTTTCCATTCCCTATCAGTTCATCATGAAATGCATTTACAGCACCTAATAACAAATTATCACTTATTCTATTAATGTGTCCTCTATACATTAGCCATGCGCCTGCTGGGGATATATGATCAGTAGTACATTTCCCTTTTACTTTTGCAAGAATTGGGAGTTCTATAAAGTCTTTGCCGTCCCATGGCAAGAATGGTTCTAACTTTTGTAATCTTTCACTATTCTTATCAATTACTATCTCGACATTATCTGGATCATCTCCAGGTTCAACATAAACATCCTTGACATTTTCAAATCCCTTTGATGGTACTTCAGGAGCTATTTGTGGAGGTTTAAGTATAAATGCGGTTCCATCTTTTCCTTCAATTATATCTGTAAGAGGGTTAAAAGATAGTCTTCCACCAATAGCCAATGCAATTACAATCTCAGGACTTGCTATGAAATTCATAGTCTCTCTCTTTCCATCATTTCTTCCGGGAAAATTTCTGTTATAAGAGGTAATAATGGTATTTGGTTCTCCACTTTTGATTTCGGGCCTACTCCACTGACCTATACATGGACCACAAGCATTTGCTAAAACAGTAGCACCAATATCTTTGAGTATTTTTATTTGTCCATCTCTCTCAATTGTTGCTCTAATCATTTCCGATCCGGGTGTTACCAAAAGAGAAGTTTTTGTTTTAGCACCATTCTGGTCGGCCTGTTCTGCAATACTTGCTGCTCTGGACATATCCTCATAAGATGAATTTGTACAACTACCGATGAGGGCTACTGAAATTTTATCTATGTAATTATTTGTTAAAACATCATTTTTCATCTGTGAAATTGGTCGAGCTAGATCTGGGGTGTGAGGTCCAACTATATGAGGTTCTAAAGTTGATAGATCAATTCTAAGTACTTGATCGAAATATTTTTCAGGCTCATTTTCAACATCAGTATCCTCGGTTAAAATATCTATATTTTTGTTAGCAATGTCTGCGAGTTCTGATCTATCAGTAGACCTAAGATATGTTTCCATTCTTTGATCATATTCAAAAATTGAACATGTCGCTCCAATTTCTGCACCCATGTTGGTTATTGTAGCTTTTCCAGTACAACTAATTGATTTAGAACCAGGACCAAAATATTCTATTATGGCATTTGTACCACCAGAAACAGTTAATTTCGATGCGACATACAAAATAATGTCTTTTGGGGCTGTCCATCCGTTTAACTCTCCTGTAAGATAAATTCCTATTCGTTTTGGATACAAGATTTCCCATGGCATACCTGCCATAGTTTCTGCAGCATCTAAACCTCCAACTCCGACAGCTATCATCCCTAATCCTCCTGCATTAGGAGTATGTGAATCAGTTCCAATCATTAAACCTCCGGGAAAAGCATAGTTTTCCAAGACTACTTGGTGGATAATACCTGCTCCAGGTTTCCAAAACCCAACTCCACATTTTCTTGAGGCAGATTCTAAAAATTTATAAACTTCATTATTCTCATATACGGCAGCTTGGGTATCTGATATTCCTTCTATCCTTGCTTGAATTAAATGATCGCAATGAACAGTAGTTGGTAAGGTTGTTCGTTTTAAACCTGACTGCATAAATTGTAAAAGAGTCATTTGTCCAGTTACATCTTGTAATGCAACTCTGTCTGGACGTAGTAACACATAACTTTTTCCTCTTTCTAAATTTTGATTTACATCATCTTTCTCTATGTCAAAAAGATGACCTATCAATATTTTTTCACTTAATGTAAGAACTCTCTGATTTGTTTTATCTTTATAAATTGTAATATTTTTCCTAGCTTTATCATAAACATTAGAAACCATTTCAGGTGTAGTTTCTACATGATTTATCATAGTCATTCTTTTTACAATATTATATATCGTTACGGATATAAGAAAATATCTTCGTAATTTTATTATTAAATTAATCCTATAGAATTTTTAAAAGAAAGAGAAAGAGTGTTACATCCTCTTTTGGTTGCTTATACTTTATTATTTTTATGCTTTATTTCTTCTTCCTCCTCCTCATCCTCCTTTAAATAGTAATTCCGTCAGTTCGGTTCGGTAAACCATAATATTTCTAAGTATTTGGAAACTTCTTTTATCTCTTCTTTACTTTTCTATATGACAGTATTTACAAAGCAATTGTAATTCCTTTTTTGATAATTCCGGATTTTTAAGATAGAATGAATACAAACTACTCTTGTTTTTTTTTATAACAGTCCCTATAGATATGATCTGTTTAAAATAGTGTTTTTCTTTCATCTGAAATAGTTTTATAGTTAAGAGTAATACACTTTCCCTATAATAATTAAGTTTTAATCTTATTCTATGATATTATCTATTATCTCTATTTCTTTTAGAAATCTTTCTTTTCTTAGTTTTAGCATATTTTTATAATTAGTTTATGAGATCAAACCTTGTTATTAGGAGCGTTAGTAATAGTTATTGTAGTATTATTAATTATATTATCAGTACTTAATATAATTATATATATTCTATAGAATAGGATTTTGTTAAATTGATATAAGACCGGATGCTATCACACTAGGTATACCTTATACTTCCTTTTTCCAACAGTTGAAATCTAAAGCTAAAAACCTATTATACT
>DASVFI010000258.1:0-5634 GCA_036380115.1 Nitrososphaeraceae archaeon
CAAATCTATTTCATCGTCAATGATGGCAATAGCTTTGGACAATTTAAGAAAATAAATTATAGAAACTATTTAAAGTTAGTCATTTAACTGTAATAGTTAGCACTAGAATCTTTGCATCATTTAGAAAGTAGTCAAGTTGCAGATTAGAAGAAAAAACAATTTTAAAATAAGTTTAATAATAAAAGCTAAATAAAAATTAAGTAAATCAATACTATATTGAATATTCTAACCTCAGACAATATTCTTTAAGCGAACTTGAATGAATAGAAATAATAAATAGTATGTCTATTTGTTCTATAAACTTATTACTCAAATTGCTTAAATCCTAGTTAAGATATCTTGTCTAATTAATCTAAGAAGTTTGTTTCATTAGTCTAATAAATTTATTAATTATAATATTATCAGGTAAATAAACAATGACAGCATCTTCTTATTCCTACAAGAAAGACTTTCATTTTGTTATTGTTGGAACAGTAAAAGGTGAATCCAAAGAGGTTTCCTTGGAAATTCTCAAGACAATGATTAAAAACGCTGAAGAGATTAAAGATATAAGTGAACTTAACATTTTTGGGAAAACTCTCTAAGGACTTTTTTGATTTAATAATAATGATTCGAAGTATCTATTCAAGATTAGCAAATATTGCCTTCTACATGGTCTGTATGCTATTTAGGTAAAAGGTTACTGGTTTACCATAGTTTTTACTTGTATTGGCAAAAAGAACTATAGTGAGAAATTACTAGACTATTCCACCGAACCCTTGTTAACTGCATTAACACTAATAGTGGTTGTATGATTAAAAGCCAAAAATATAAATAAAAAAGGATAAGGGTATCATGCTCTTCCTATATGTTCCAGGTTCATATTTTATGTAACTTATTCCTCAGAGGAAAAAGATTTGTCACACTCTTCACATTTATAGGCTCTATTAGTTTCTGATGACATTAATAATAATATATGCCCATTCATTTAATAATTTCTAAAATTTATCTTAGTTATGGAGAATTATATATGAGATCTTTTTTCAATTAATTTCATTAACTATATTCATAGTGGAAGTACAATTTCCTATTTTATATAAAAATAACAAAAGAAAAAAAAAATTAAATGCGATATCTTAAATAAATGTCAAAAAAATACCAAGATCGCTGCTCATGATGACAAGTGATCATCAAAAGGAACAAAAAAGATATAGATTGCTTAATACAATATAATTGACTCTTCAAACATGACAATTGTTTATTATAACTAGTAACAAAAAAGGCAATTATCCGCATAATAAATAAATAAAATCATTTATTTTGAAATCTTTACATATAAGATATTTTTAACGATTATTCATACTATATTAGATTGTTCTACAAGCTTCTAAAATTATTGTTAATACTTAAAATGGATATAGTTTTAAAGTGTATGCTTATCTAGGGGAAAGTATATTATATAATATATAATGAGCAGCAACACCATTCCAATTGATCTTAATTATGAAAAACTAAGATTATTGTTAAGGAGGCTTTCTCAAGGTGTGATAGATATAGATGAAGCAGAAGAGCTTAGACTATTACTAGAAAGCGAAAGAGTGAATGCGATTCGGAACAAGGATCGTATTTATGAAGATCACTTATCTAAATTAATTAATATAATAGACTCTTTTATTGCAGATGAATTTAATTTACAACTAAATCCCTAGTCTTTTAGGAAAGTTAGTCAAATATTTTTAATTATTAATACATAAAAGGCTAAATTTCATGAAAGAAATTTGACTCATATTTAAGATTAGTTTCTAGAGATGATATCTCTTATAGTAAATATAATATTTGACATTAATGTTCAGTTCTCTCAAAAAGAAAGAAAAGATTGAAACTACTGATATTTGGAGTATACAAAGACAAATAAATCTAACATCCAAAACCTATAAAAAGAATTGAATATACTATAAAGAAATTGGAAACTTTTTATTACAACCTATCCATTTTCAGTATTTTTTCTCTTTTGTATTTCCTTCTTTTTTAATGGTGAAAAGATTTTGATATATCTAGATAATATATTTATGGATAAATAAGATAGAAAAGAAGAAGCTATGGAAGATACTATGGCTGCTTCAAAAGGTCCCAGCCCTATTAATAATAATTCATAAAGTATTATCCATCGTGATACATTATTAATAATATCAAATATAGACCATGCAAACAACATCTTCTTTATTATTTGTTTTAGAATATTGAAATTAATCTCACTAGTGGACTTGTCAGTATATCTTTGCTTGTTGTCAATATGAAAAAGGACAATAAATGATATCTTATAAAATATGAATCCAACAAACACTGTTATTGTAGAAGTTAATATATTATTAGGAGAATATGTCGCGTAAAGCTCTGCTATTGCTGCACTAGCTAAAAATCCAAAGATACCAGCGATAAGTAAATTCTTGTTCATTAAAATAGTTTCTTTATATTTTTCGTAGAAGTTATTCCATCGTCCTTGGTTACTTCTGGTATTACTAGTATCATTTTTTTTATTCAACTATCAATTATCTATATACATACAACCCCTTTATGTCTTTAAGCAGAAAATTCACATTTTTATTATAGAGATAATGTATAATATTTTTAACTGTATTACTAGACAATATTGAACTCATGGTAAAAACCATCAATTCTTCATTATTCTTCTTTATAGACAATGAGATTATTGTTATAGTTGATTAATAAAAGTCTCTAGCACAAGAAGTTAAGCTTAGATTACATAAAATTTAAAAAGTGATAATTTTATTACAACATATATTTTTACCTACTTGAAAAGAATAAGGATTATTTTTCTACTATAATTTTTCTTATCCCTCCTTTAGAGATTATTTTAAAATAGGTAAATCAATTATAGAATAAGCATGAAATATAGAAGTAGAACAGAAATCGTATCAATGATACTAGACTCAGCAACTGGGGGAGCAACCAAGACAAAAATTATGTATAATGCTTTTCTAAGTTATAATCAGCTAAAAGAATATCCTTCAGTCTTGATTGAAAACAATCTAATAGAGTATCTTGGCGGGACTCACAAATTTAAGACCACAGAAAAAGGATTAAACTACCTCAAAATAAATGAAGAAATTGAAACATTATTCCAGAATACAATTAAAAATGTATAATTTTCCTCCTATTATTTGATTATGATAAACACTATACAGACTATCTTTTAAAGAGGAAGAGAATACCTCTTTATCTGATCGAATAATTCCAATAGTTTGTTTAATTATCTTATTGCTTCAAAGTAGCATTTCCTAACGGATTATTAGTAACTATAAAATATTGTAACGGTATTTGTCTGTCATTTGATTATTCTCATTATTTTTTTCTTCGACCAATTTATCTTTTAATTATCGGGCAGAACATTCCCATTAAAAAAGTTCTCATAATATGCACTAGGGGTTGTACTTCTATTAGGATATAAAGGCTTGGTGTCTAAATTTGATAGTTTTTAAATTTAACTATGATTTGTATTAATTATAAAATTTCCTTTTAAATTATTCTTAAAGTCTTAAAATACTTATGGATCTTACTATGAGAGTTATTTCAATTTAAATTAGATATTAATAAATAGAGATACTTAAATTACGAAAAGACTGTATCTACCATACCAGTGATTAGCACGCATCTTTTTATAAATGACTTTGCTTTTAATAACATATTACACAATTTTTATATGTATTATTTCATTTCATTTTATAATACAGGAAAAATTGAAACTGTTTAGAAAGTTAACATAATTTCAATTACCCAAATAATATGTTAGCACTGATAACAAAATAACTATTATTAAATCATCAATTGACAATGTATAATAAACCTTTGATTCTTGCGCTTATATCATTCTTGTTAGTCTCATATCTATAATCTGCAAACACTACAAAAATACGAAAATTTAATCAATAGAAATGATCACATAAGCATTTGTCAAAATATTTAGATAAAATAATAATGTAACTTTCGTGAATCCTTTATATTATATTATAAATATGAATAATAAATATGAATAGAAATGTATTTTTTTTACAGTTTTAGTAGTATTATTCTTTACTTTATCTGAGATGGTATTATTCTCAATTCCTTTTGCTATTGGGCAAATGGATAAATCTCAAAAGTATATTAAGCCTATACCTTTATATAATAGTACTACTCAATGGAATCCTTTTTTTCATTTTTCAATTTGATATGTGATAGACACTTAATAATATAAAAATAGTCTTATTTATGACTACACAAATAGAACAACCAAAATAAATATATAGAGGATGTAAATGAGTCGATTTTTAAATAATTTTGCTAGATATTACTAAATCCTATACTATCAGAATCCTCAAATTTAGCTCTTTGAGTCAATATTTTTCTTTCTTGTTCTTCTTTAAGCATTGAATCAGTGTCATAAATATTAAGAGAATTGAATGGAGGAGTCAAATTAGAAATACTAATATTCTTAAGTAATTCCTGCTGTTGTTGTATTACTCTCTCAGCTATGGATTGTCTTGCAACTCCAAAATCTATCATATTTGGTGGAAAGTTTCCTATGTTGCCTATTCTTTTGTAAAAAATCATATATTCAATAGCGATCAAGTACTATTTAATCCTAAGTCAAACGTTTTTAATAATAGTTATAAATACCAATTTATGAACAATTTATATTCTATGTTGTAGTTTATTGGTATTTATAACAACAATTTTAGAGGAAAAATACACAATGCAAAAGAGTTTGAATCATTTCTGCTTAATTTGAATTGAAGGAGTATACTTTTCTAGTGGTATTTATTAATGTCTCCTTAAAAGATTATATATCTTATTTTAATAAATTTTAAAAAATTTTTCTAGTATGTTGTCATTAAACATTTTTATAATAACTCTAATTTATAAATTAACAAATTGATATACAATAAGTTGTTTCTAATAGTGCCGGCTTTCATTGCCACTGTTCTTACTTTTGGAACATTGATTGTTCCTGGATTAGCGCAATCTGATGTTGGAGAAGCAGGTCAAGACGTTCAGCAAGGTGCTGGTCAAGCAGGTCAAGACGTTCAGCAAGGTGCTGGTCAAGCAGGTCAAGACGTTCAGCAAGGTGCTAGTGATGCAGCCTCTAGTGCAGGTCAATCAGCTAACCAAACAGGCGAAGGTATGCAACAAGGTGCAGGTGATGCAGCCTCTAGTGCAGGTCAATCAGCTAACCAAACAGGCGAAGGTTTGCAAGAAGGTGCTAGTGGTGTAGGATCCAAGATCACTGAAGGAGCAAAGGACCTCGCTGGAAGTATTGGTGAAAAATTACAAGACTTAGGAAAGTAAATTTACTTTATAAATTTTTTTTACATAATTTGACAATTTAAAAAGAATAAATATCTTATCATTTATCTGGTTTTAGATAAATTATATAACGGAAATACAATGCAATTTTTAAGAAACCTATTCACTTTAAGTAAGAATGTAATAATAGATGATAACATTAATCAAAATATATTTTATATTTTGTTGAATATTGATATAGGCAGAAAGAAGAATATAAATCTCAAATACTCTAAAGATGTCCCAGGTTGATGAGTAATATCATCATATTGACATATACTATACACCAATAGCTTTGTACACATATTTTAA
>DASVFI010000259.1:0-21625 GCA_036380115.1 Nitrososphaeraceae archaeon
TCAAGCAGTAGAACAGACTAAAAAAACTTACTTGAGTGATGCAATTATTTCTATAACAACAGGAAGAAATCTGGCAGTAATTGCTACTCCAGTAATAAATAATGAAAATAATATGACAGGAATACTGTTAGGAGCTATTAATTTCAATAATTATGACAAATTTCTGCAGTCACTTAATTTACAAAACAATAGCAGGCTGGTATTAGTTGACAAAACTGGAGTAAAGATTGGTGATTCTAATGAAAAAGAGACGTCAGCATCAAAAGAATCTTTTGAAAAGAAACAGTTTTCAAATCTTACATCATTTAAGCTTGCATTGGAGGGTAAATCAGGAAGTATTGTAGAAAAATTTGAAGGGAAAGAAAGTCAAATCACTTTTCTTCCTTATGATATTTTTCAAAATAAAAGAATTTTACTACTTATTCAAAGTTGTAATAGTGATGGGAATGAATCAAATAAATGTGTAGGCAATAAAGAGAGTCACTTAGTTAAGAATGTTTTAACTATACTAAGCAGTTTTTTTAAGATAGTTTATCATCTCTAATCAATAGCACAATCATCTATAAATGATATTATCTTCCTTTTTCGAATTTTTGGATATATGTTTTTACTTGAGTCAATTAATTTAATAAAATATTTATATTGGAGCACACTCTATACCTATTTATCATAATAATATCCTATTTAAAGGTGACATAAAAAAGAATAGATTGTGGGAATAGTTTTCTCAAAATAGCAATAACATTTATTTTTTACTTTCGATATTATGACACTAGCTATTAAAAAATTTTATTATTCTAAAAGTTTAATAATATAAAAACTTAAATTGTAGAACAGATCCCACTTATACATTATACTTGAAGTCCTCTGTTTGAGGGTGAACGTATATGTTTAATAGTTGTGGATTTAATCAGGTAAAAGCTTTTAAAATTAATAATATATCAAATTAACCCAGAGAATGGGTATTATTACCTTGCATCGACATTCTCCGGGTTATCTGTACCTATTCACCTTGAAAACGAAATATTATTTATTATACTTTCCTACAAATCATTCTATTTTGTTATTCTATAATAAGGAGTAATGAAAATATTTATATCATTTAAATTGATAATGTTATATTTCATTATTTAATATTAATATTAGTTAGTTATTATGTAGTATTAAAATACTTCAAAAATAGATGATTTGCTAATAAAATTTACCTAGAACCATAGGGTAAGTTGATCGTCCCCATTCATTTTTTACTTGGTGAGTATCGGTATGACAAATCCCACAATACTGAATATCAAGCATTACATCATGATCAAGGAGATCTCGTCTTTCAAAAGAAAAAGGTGTTAGAGACGCTTTGGCTTCCTTAGCGGCATATCCTCTAACTTGAATCATAGATCTCTAAAAATAGTTCATAGGTAGTTATGAATTTAACTTGTTTTGAAATAATATTTTATAAATGGTACTTTCATAGAATGATAATACATTATTTTGCCTATAATAATTTCATCCTAAGTTATAGATTTTTGTATATTATATTTACGAACTACCAAATTGTGTCAAAATCGATTGATTACTACAACTAGGTGAGAAATGTTTTTGGTGCCTATACGATTATAATATATTCAAGTAGTGAATTTCAGGCATACAATGTTTAATTTCTTTAACATTATTGCAAAATCGATTATTGTATCTTCTTTAGTTGATAATATTGTCAATGTTTATTAAATAAACTAGACGTTATTCTTCAAGTACTATAGTATAGTAAGAGATCTATATAGAAAGTTCTAGTTTACTTATAAGATATCTTCTCTTATTATAATACATGACAAGAATAAAAAATAATAATATTAATAATAATCAATTAACAATAATTGATAATAACATTAAGCCAATAATAATGGTAAGGGATTTCAATTTGCGATTATCTTTATCTTCACAATCCTCCTCACCAGTCATAGCCACTAAAAAAGATGATAGATTAGAACTTATAGAAATTCCAAGAGGACTGATAGAGATTTTGCAGGAAGCTGGTTTTACAGTTGAAACGATATTAGGTTCTGGACGTTCTCATATTGCAGAAACATTAGGAATAGAATCTTATGTAGGAGAGATAATATACAAGGAGACAAAAAAAGCAAGTACCAATTTAAAACCTAAATTTTTAATAAATTAAATAATTACATACCCAAAAGCAACAATCATAATTATAAAATTTACTAATTATATCTGTTTACATCTATGAATAACTCTGTAATGTACATTGAATCATTATAACAAATAAGTAATAGTAATACATAAAATAATACTATTACTCCTGCTGACAATAAAAAACGGATATTGGTAGTTGATGATGAATTAGATATTTGTCTAATGCTAAAAATAGTTTTAGAAAAAAATGAGTTCATAGTAGATTACTATTATAATCCTATTTTAGCACTTAATGAATTCAAGTCTAATTTCTATGATTTAATAATTCTAGATATAAAAATGCCATACATTAATGGGCTTCAGTTATATAGAGAGATAAAAAAAATGGATATCAACTCAAAAATATGTTTCATGACCGCAGCTGAAACCATATTTGATAGTGCATACAAGTTTTCTCCGGTATACACTTTTATTAGAAAACCTGTAGAAAATAAAGAATTAATTAGAATAATTAATGATTTATTAAATTATAAATAAAATGCCAAGATGTCATGATTTAATAATATACTTATCGAATAGGAAATAGAAGTAAGTAATGATATTATTAATGACAATCTCTTTAAATTAGAACAGCAATAAATTAATTAAAAAGTGCACTAATAATAAAATTGTATTGATTAAACTTTGATTTTGATTTCATTTACGTTTTTTAAAGAATAAATAAACTAATACAATTTAAATTAACTTTTCCTTATTGTAAAGGTATTAAGAAAATGAAAATTGCAAGTTTTTGGTAATGATTTTAACCGTCTATTTATATATACTTAATAAGATATCTCTCTCCCATCTTTTAGTAATAATCAACGTAAGTTCGACATTCTTACAAACCTTATTCAAAAAAATATACATTTATACACATATTAATAAAAAACATCATTTAATATAATTACTAATGAAAATTCTTAATGCAAGTGAACCAGGACTTGGATCATCAATGACTGAAGATGAGGTAAGAGATTTTCTTTCAAATAGTATGTTGTTTGCTAGACTAGGTACTATAGATGAGAAAGGAGACCCTAACGTACATCCCGTGTGGTATTATTTTGATAATGACAGAATCTATTTTGAAACAGGTAAGAATTCTAAGAAGGTTAGAAATATCAGGAATAGAAATAATATTTATTTTTGTATAGATGATACCAATCCACCATATAAAGGGGTTAGAGGTAAAGGCACAGCCATTATTTCTGAAGAAATTAGCAAAAATGTACCAATAGCAGAAAAGATAATGATCAAGTATACTGGGAGTATTGATAATAACATGGCAAAGTTCCTTATGGATTCTATACAGAGAGGAGAATCAACAATAATTGAAATAATCCCACACTTCTATTCGACCTGGGATCACGGTAAGGGAACTATATAAAAAAATCCTATTTATTGAAGATGTTGTTTATTGAAATACACTCTTTTAAGATATTATCTCTATTTTTCATTCAACTGTAAAAGTTAGATCTTGCAAAAGATCCTAATTATATATCATACTCGAAGCCATCCATTTGCATATCTTTGTATAAGTTTAAGTATGAATAAAATATGTTCTATAATTAGGATTAATAATATAACTCATATTTCTTAATGGTATCTGATTTATGTATTTAAAATTGTATATCAGTGAGCGTCCAATTTTTTCTTTATGTTATAATATGATTCAATATTTTTTTCCATATAATTAGAAATAAAGTATAAAATCCCATACTTATCTCCCATTTTAGTTATTAAATTATTTTTCTCTAAGATACGCATATGATGTTGAATTGTTTTATAATCTAATTGTAATTCTTCTGAAATTTTATTGATATTTAAAGGATTTTTTATTAATATGTCAAGGATTTTAATACGATTGTCACCTCCCCTAGTTCCTGCAAAAAGAAACCATAACAATCGAATTATATCCGGATCAGGCATTGAACGTTATCATTATCAAAATAATTAAGAGTTGATAAAAGCATTTACTTCTATAACATTTTGTAGTATAAAATTAATAATTTTATTAGTCCAATTTTTCATATATGAAAAAATTTTATAATATTTTAAAATAATTCCTTCTGTTTATACCTATCCTTTACATTAATCAAAGAGTAATCGTCAAAAGACTAGCAACACCTGCAAGTTCAGCTATGTGAATTATTAAAAAATACGGCAATAAACCTTCAGTATATAATGGTGCCATAGCAAAATAGGCATAGACAACAATCAAATTTTGTATAACAAGCATGCCTGCAAAAAACATTAAACCTATTGTAAATGTAGCTTTTATCTTAAAATATATTTTTGTATACAAATATAATAAAACGCTTAAAATAATTATAGTCACTATACTTACAATAGTATTTATATCCATTAGAATTGCCATATTATATCCTCATCATTTAGCCAAATGTAAACGTGTATATTTGAAATCCTTTTCCTTTAACATCAATTTCTATTGTATGTTCGCCATATTCTTTATTTGTTGCTATATTATATAATCTCTGTCGATCTATCATAAATTTTCCATTACTAGATGAATCTTTGCTTAGATCATTTTTAATCAAATTCCCATCTTGTGTTACTGTAAAATTCCCTTTTCCGCCAGCAACTATATTTACAGATCTTGAGTTATATTTCAATATTATACTTCCGTTATTGCTCTGTAATTCCATGTGATCAGGATTATTTTTCCATTTTCCTTCTAGATGTATTACATTAGGTTTAATTTCAGAATTGTATAGTAGATTATAGGATACAATCTGGTTGGGTTTAAAGCCTTCGTTATTGCCCAAAGGTGCTCTTGCAAATTCATATCCAAAGTAAAGTTCTGGAGATTGTATTTTTGAAAAATTAACATCTTGATATTCAAATTTAGAGCTATTGTTACTATTTTGTATATCATTAAAAGTTGTATTTTTTATATCCAAGTGTGCTGCTCTTTCAGACAAAAGAGCTTGAATTACTTTTTCTGTTTCTTGGTATGCTCCTTCTCCTATATGATCATATCTTATATATCCCTCATCATCTACTAAATATTTTCTTGGCCAATATCTATTTTCATATTCATTCCATGTCTCTTTATCATTGTCTTGTAAAACTGGATATTTTATTCCAAACTTTTGAACAGCCGATTTAACATTGTCACTATTTTTTTCAAATTCAAATTCAGGAGTATGTATGCCTACTATAACCAATCCTTTATCGGAATATTTATCGTACCATTCATTAAGATGAGGAATAGTTCTTATACAATTAATACAACTATAAGTCCAAAAGTCTACTAGGACAACTTTATCTTTTAGATCATCTAAGGATATAGGCTTTGTATTAATATATTCTGAAATTTTAGAAAAGTCTTTTGCCTTTTTGAATTGTGATTTGTCAATATTGATCATTTTTCCATTCTCGTCAATTTGTCCTGTTATAGGCATAAATTCATCAGAAGTAGACTTGCTAGATATATACGAGCCTTGAGTGTTAAAATAAATTGCAAATCCAGCTATCACAGATACTACTGCAATTGCCACAACAACTGCACTGATATTATCTCTATTCATTGATCAGATACCCCTTTCTAGATTGATGATTTCATTTGCAAGTGGGAAATTACCTAAAATATTTAATTGATTAGTAAATATCAATATTCCAAGAATTATTAAAAATGTTCCCATTGCAGGATTGAAATATTTTAAATATTTTACCATCTTTTTTATCAATCCAGTGGCCCTTGAAAAGAAGGCTGCGGTTATCAGGAAAGGAGTTCCTAGCCCCAACGAATATGCTAACAGTAAATTATATGCTTCTCCAGGAGAAGTCGCGGCTAAAGTAAATGTACTTCCCAAAATAGGACCTACACATGGTGTCCAACCAGCAGCAAAGGCAATTCCAAATACAAGTGAAGTTATATAACTAGTTTTAAATTTAGGAATTCTAGTTAATTTTCTTTCAAAGTTTAAGTTGTTTATCTTTGAAGACAATATCAGAAATACTCCGAAAGATATAATCACAATCCCACCAATTATTTGAAGAGTGTTTTGAAAACTAGTACCGACATTTACCAAAACACTATTGAGAGCAACTCCCAAAACTGCAAACACTAATGAAAATCCTAATACAAAATAAACGGTATTTAAGAATATATTAAGTCTAGTAGATTTTTGTATAGATAGAGATTTTTTACTGCTGTTAATAGTATTAATAGTATTAGTCTTTTCATTTTCAAATGATGATGATGTTTTTGTATCATTTATGTTACCAATTTCATGTAGAGTTGTTCCTGATAAATAAGAAATAAATGCAGGTAAGATAGGTAGTATGCAAGGAGAAAAGAATGATCCCATTCCAGCAATAGCTGAAACTATTATGCTAATTTCTGCCATAGTTATCTTTATATTTATTAATAAAAAAGGATATTCCCAGATTATACCCAAAACCCACCCAATTGGATATAATAAGATAAGAGAGCTTAATTGGCTAATAGAGCTTCAATGGCAGGTATAATTATAAGGCAAATCATTGTTGTTTATCTGAATATTTACATAGTTTCTTTACAATAATCAGAACAAAACCATACCGAACCTTTTGACTTTTCTTCTTCTTCTTCTTCTTTATATGGCAGAACTATTCTTTAGAACAATAATAACACACTAATTCTATTTTTCTTTTATCTTCCATTCCTAGGTACAATATTTAGGTTTAATATTGGAACTCATTTTTATTTACACTTTCTCTTCCCCAGCATTCTTTACATATTAAACTAGAATTTTTAATTGTAAATTCGGTTTGACGTTTTCCACATTTAGAACAAAATAGCATTATACTCATTTCTTTATTCTCCTTCTTCTGTTAATAAATGGAATGTAATACATTAAAATTTTTTTCAATTTCTATTCATCTTCTACGTTTGTTTGAAAATCTTTTTACTATTAAAATAGAATCATCTTCACCAAATTCATAAATATCTTTTAGTTTTATTGTTCTATTGAATTCATCAATTGCTTCTCTATGATATATTTCTTCCATAATTGCACCATTAAAAGTTCTTATCTTATATATAAAAATGATCGTATCGTTCTATAAGACCGTTACTTTCAGAGCCTTTTCGATCCTTTACTCAGTATTCATTCCTATTATTATTTCAGATAATGATGTAGAAATAATATCTTTATCAATAACCCCCTCTGACTAAAATATTATGTTACTAAATTCTGTTATAATGAGAATTCTCAGTTGAGTATGAAAATTATTTTAATAGAATTTATTTTTAATATACTTATTTTCTTATTATTACATATTTTGAATAAATCTAAAAATGAAACTTTTTTGAATTTATTTTTAATTAAAATTGAGACAGCATCGTTATACTTCCTTGTATCAATATTTATAATAACCGTTTTCCTTATGAGAATCCAAGAAAGAGATTGATGTGATTTTTATACAGGATGTCTTTCGAAGAATCCGAAAAGATCTTCAAAAGATAACTACAGGATGGCCCTCGACTTTGCATGAATCTCTAAATAGCAGATATAAATAATATTATAACTCATACTCAATAAATAAAATTAAAAGCCTCAAATTAAATTGAGTCTAAATAATATATTTGAAAAAAATCTTAATGTACTAAATGTATATAGATCTTTTAGATAAGCATAACGAACTAAATGGAAAAGAAAAAAAAATAATAACAGGATCTCATAAAAAATATACTTTAAGATATTTTTATAATACTAATAATATTTTCTTTCATCTCTTTATGCATACAATTGTTTATGATAAAATAACAAACGAGAATGTAGAAAAACAAGGTATATTGTTAAGAAGTTGGAATCCTATAACCAAAAGAGGAGAACGTTACGTCTTGAAAAAAGGAGAACAAGAAGAAGAAGGTGATTTAAATTTAAAAAGAACACATTTACCAAATACAAAAACAATATTTGAATTTTCTTCGAGTAGAGAAGATGTAGATGAAGAAAATTACTACAGGTTAGCAAAAGAGATAATTGGAATCTGTCAACATAAAGATATAGAAATAAAATTTACTGAATAATAATAAGGCTAATGATTTAAAATAATCTACTCCTAATTTCATTCATTCATTTTCTCTCTATTTAAAGATCGAGCTTACCAAGTGATAAGGTCATCATTAGATTTCATTATCTTTCTCCAGATCAGAGTAGTCATATAAAAACATTTCAAGTCATTGTCATAATCTGGATTTCTTATTTCATTCTATAAATCTTCAATCAGCCTTGTTCAGGCTTTGCAATAATTACTAATTAATTAGTTAAATTTTCTCAAAATTTTTAAATAGAAGAACAATTAAAGGGAATATACTAAAACATAGACATATAATTACAACAACATCGTCATAGCATTCTACATATTTATCTGGATATATATTATAAGGCTATGGCAAATAAATAATTACTACTTTGTTAATTAACAATGTTAATCAAATGATAAATATTCTGCAGGCTAAAAAAATTTACACAATACCATCGTAAGTGAGTGAGTGTAATACATAAACATCCTGTCATAGCCTACTAACTAACTAATTTCTGTCTGCTTGCACTGTATTGTATCTAATAGTAGGCTATGACCTCATCTTTTTCTTGTACCAATAAATTATTTCCAATTTTTATATATTTTATTATGAATAAAATATTAAGAAAAACGTATACAAAAAGTAGTCCAACCTGTCATAGCCACCTCTATCAGTTGTACTTAATACGCTATGGTATCTATTAGTATTAGTTCTATTAATTAAGGAATTTGCCAATATTTCAAATGGGAGTCTATTTTCATTGTTTTATTTGTTCATATTATTCCTTTTTGCCATCTTACATAATACTAAATTATAATCAATATTGCTTGAAACAATCCTTCTATCATGATATTCACCATAAGCTTAGAATTAATTTAAGTTTACAAAAATTAGTTTTTAATTTACTTTTTAAATGAGTATAAAATATGCCATTGGATTATTTTTAAAATCAATAGTTAATAAATTATGTTATCGAACCTTATTATAATGAAAATTCAAAGATCTCCAATTTTTTGGTCAATAAGATCCAATGAAGCCTAGAGTAAACATCATAGAAGTATAAATTCTTTTGATGGAGCTAATCAACCATTTACATACACATTAGACTTTAATTTGATACCATTTTAAATATCAATACAAATAAGGTGATTATTATCACTTCTGATTTTATAAAAGACCTAAAGGCAACAGGATAAATACAATTTAGTTCTTTAAGAAATATATACTATTATCAATGGCTTTGAATATACTCAAAGAAACCAGGAAAAACAAAAATCCTAGAGCTGTTCTTAGTTCTAAATTACAATTCTTGAAATATTTGGCAATTGAAGAATAACAATATAAAAATGATAGAACTTAAGATAATAGATAGATGGACACTTGGATTAACTGTTTCTTTAAATATTGTATGATTAGTATATAATTCTTGACAATTGTCCAATTTTAATTGGCATGTCTCTTTTTGAGCTAATTGAATAAACTGTAGTTATATTTCTAATGATTAATAGACTAGTTATGTCAAGAGAAGAAATAGCAAAATCAATAATTTTACAAGAAATAAATCAAATAGATTCTGATCCTTCCAAAGTTAAAGAAAATGGATGTGCGGCTTGTCATATCTTATTCACTGTAGTTAATAAAATGCAGATAAGTGAACAAGACGCCTCAGAAATATTATCAGAGATTCTTTCCAAAGATACAAAACTAAATGATCTCTTTATTGAAATGGTCGAATCTATTCATATGAAACAAAGAATGATTGGTATTACATTTTCAATAAAGACCAGACAAGCTAAAGATCGGTATATTGATATGAATTTCAAAAATTTTTTAGAAGAACTATCCACGGATTTAGTAAATCATGGCACCGATATAGTATTGCGTAAATTACTTTTATCTTCAATTTCATTACAACTAGCACAAAATATAGGAATAGATTACCATGCAGCTACTGAAGAAATTTATTATTATATTCGTAAAAATGAACAAAATACAAATCAACATATGATACAATTCATCGATAATTTTTATGAAAAGATCATTAGAAAAAATAAATGAAGATTTTAGTTACGATAGTTATGAGTCTGTTAGAAAATTTTTATTACGATGGCATGAAAAAATTAATAACCTTAATTAGGTTCAAATTATGAAAATATTTCTTATTCACTCTTTTTATTTAATTTAATTTTTTTCATCCCGCACTTGTCAATAATTTAAAATCATAGCACATGTTTAAATAAAAGGATACTATTTAATTAAAATTTGATTTTTATTATGATGCGAAATCTTTAAAATGAGATATAATAATTTCTACTAAAGTATGTTTTGTCTACTAACTGACATCTATTTTTCAATAAATGATAAAGTTAAACGTAGAAAGAAATTGTTTCTTTCTCTATCGATAATAGTAATATCAACAATATTAATAATGAATGGATCAATTTTTCCTTCAGCAAAAGCACAAACAGAAAATTGTTATAATTTAGAATCTAAGAATACTCTTCCTGTTGTTCTGATACATGGATGGAATGAAGGATCAGGTGGCAATTTTCCAATTCATTTTGATGAATGGGAACAGCAGATGAACCAAGACAGAATTCCATTTTGTATAATATCTTTTGAGCAATCAAGTGATGCCTGTGGTTCTGCTGTTGATCATGCTAAAGAACTTGCTCAAATAATTCAAAATATTATAAGTGAGACAGGACAAAATCAAGTAAATATAGTTGGTTTTAGTAAAGGTGGATTAGATGCAAGAGTATATTTGTCTAATGATCTTGATAATGACGATGTTGCAAATCTAATAATGATTGGAACACCAAATGCAGGTTCATCGTTGGCAACGCGAACCAATGAGTGTTTGCCAGGTATACTAGATTTAAGGCCAGGATCTTCAGCTACTATGGCAAGAGAAAATGTACATACTAAATACTATACTATTGCTGGTGCCTGTTTGCTTTTAGGTGATGGATTAGTTAGTACATCAAGTGTTAATTCACAACCCTATTTCGATTCTCTTGGAACTTCCAACTCTTGTCATAGAGATCTGTTGGGCGCTTATGAATATGAATTAGCATATGATGTACTAGTAGGTAAGCAATAAAATTAATCTAAGGTGTAAAATTTTTGTACGTATCAATAACAATTTGCTTCTCTCTTATTTTTAATTGTCGATTTGACAAATCAATGAAATAATAAATGATAGGAAACAGCGCTAATAACAATTAATATCATAGGAATTATTAGGATTCGAATCTCCTTGAGATATTTGTTTTTCTCTACTAACTTTTATAAATTATCATCGAGAGTCTGTTAATAACAAAATTTCAATCCAAACCCTTTGAACTCAATATACAACAATAATAAATATTGAAAAGTAAAAAAATAGTTAAGATAATAATACATTATATGAAATCTTCATGGTATAGATAACCAGTCGAAGTCTCAAATCCCATCTCCTTCCTTAGATAACTTCTAAAAACAGAATACTTAATTGGAATTATATATCATAATATATCAAAAACAAATAATAAAAAAATAATAAAAGAGATAGAACAACAAAAAATAATATCATTAGATTCAGATAATTTCAATAACAATTCTATTCGTTCAATCTCTAAAATTATAAAGAGTGAAATAACTCAAGATGACGAAGGTGTAACATTAAATAGATCATTTCCAAATAATTTTGTTTCAGAATTTGACCCATTTTTGTTATTAGATGAAATTGGACCAATGGATATAAAACCAGGAAAACAAAATGGATTTCCTAATCATCCTCATAGAGGATTTGAAACTGTTACCTACTTACTAGAAGGAAAATTTGAACAAAGAGATTCACAAGGTCATGCTGGAATAATTAATTCAGGAGATGTACAATGGACGACTGCTGAATCCGGTGTTATTCATTCAGAAATGCCTGAAAAAGAATATAGTAAAAATAGGTAAATTGCATGGATTTCAATTATGGGTTAACCTTCCTAAAAAAAGCAAGATGATGAAATCCAGGTACCAAGAAATTCCTCAATCAAAAATTCCAACTAGTGCTATAGAAAATGGTAATGTTACTGTCAAAGTTCTAGCAGGTGAATCCTTAGGTGCAAAAGCAGTAATTGATACAATAACTCCAATTATGTATTTGCATTTTAAATTAGAACCTGGTTATAGAATAGTACAGCCAGTTCCAGAAGAATACAATGTCTTTGCTTATATAATTAAAGGAAAAGGAGTATTTGAACAAGATAATATTAATAGTATAGTTGAAAGAGGAAATTTAGTTATATTTAATAGAGATGGCAAGAAAGTATATATCCAATCTACCGAAGATTCAAAAATCCCACTTGAATTATTATTAATTGGGGGAGTTCCATTACTAGAACCTATATCAAGTTATGGATCATTTGTAATGAATACTCAACAAGAAATCTATCAAGCAATAGAATATTACAAAAATGGTAAAATGGGTTAAAAACATCTAGATACTTAACTAATATCTTCTTTTAGTCTATATAACAAAAGATTATAATTTTTTATTTAATATAAATATAAAACATGACTGAAAATAATAATGACAATATTAGTAACAATTATTCTAATCCCGTTACTGTAATTGTTAAACGTATTGCTAAAAAAGATAAAATTGAAGAATTTGAAGAATGGCTTTCAGGAATTTCCAAAGAAGTCTCTAAACAAGAAGGCAGTATGGGAATTGATATAATTAGACCAACTGATAAATCTAAACCTGAATACGTTGTCATATTTAGATTCAATAATTATGACAATCTTACGAAATGGGAAAAATCATCAATAAGAGAAGCATGGATACAAAAAGGTAGAAAATTAGTAGAAGCTGATCCTGATGTACAAAAACTTACAGGACTAGAATTTTGGTTTACTCCTTATTTTAAAGACAAGTCTTCTTCGTCTATAATACCATTAAGTCCTCCACCACGTTACAAAATGGCAATTGTTACTATTCCTGTAATTTCAATACTGTTATTGACTCTGGTTCCACAAATACACACTTTAACAGAAATGTTATCAATTCCTTTTCAAATAAGACTTATTATCGGGATTACAATAACAGTCCTGCTAATGACTTATTTAATAATGCCTATTTTAACTAAATTATTAAGATCTTGGTTATTCAAAGTTTCTTAAAATATCATATTTGAAAAACAATAAAGTTTGATTGAGGTTTTAATATAAAAATAAAAAAATAATACATTTATTGAATTTGTTGAACTGTAAAATTGTGTTAAAATCAGTTGATTTTCCTCTGCCCATATCACAAAGTAGTTTGAAATCTTTTACGAGAATAAGAATTTGAGTAATAATGATACCTACAAATGCAAGTTAATGAATTGTTTATCTACTTCTTAGATATATATTATACATCATGGTTTTAAAAGATACTATATATACTGATATACTAATAAAATTATATAAAATTTATGATGGACATAGAGATGCAATACTTTGGTTTTTAGAGGAATTGGATATTGATAGTTATGAAGAATACATACAAAAATATGGAGGTTCTTCAATCCAAAGATCTTATTTTATTGCTGTTTGTGGATTCTTTGAGTTATCAGGTGTTATTGTAAAACACAGAATGATAGATTCTGACATTTACTTCGATATGTTCAATCCTACTCCATTTTGGAATAAGGCAGCATCTGCAGTAGAAGGAATGAGAAAAAAGAGACCACATATTTATGAGAACTTTGAAATGTTAAATAATAAGAGACTAGATTGGACAAAAAACCGAGATAATGATAAGAAGAAAATACTGCATAATAGTAAACAAAAAAAATCATAACAATTTTAGTTTAGTAAATGTAATTGTTTTACTGTTTTACAGTTAAATTTTAATATAAAATGTTAAAAATTTTCATTTATATATTATCCTATTCACATGTTATACTCCAATACATCCATTTGCATCCTTACTAAGTTCTATTAATATTTAAACAAAGTAAATAATTATTATATAAATTATTCTGTATGATAATCTGGAAATAGGTATTTCACCTTGCATTACATTCTCCAAATATCGTATGGAATTTATTTCCACGTAAACTTTATTTTATCTATTGTAGTTTGCTGCAACTTATTTTATAGTAAAATTTTATAACAAATAGATAATAAAATATCTTATTTCTACTTTATTCTTTGAAAGGAATTCCTGAAATCACACATATTTCATTTTCATTATAATCTTATTAAAAATGACTAATAGTAAATATATCAAAATGTCTTAAATAATTTTATGTTTGATAGCTAGTCAATTCAATATCTTATCATTCGTTTTCACAGAAGAATCTATATGTATATTTATTTACTACAAATATGTTACTATCTTCTTGTCATTAGGAAAGTGGCTCCCTAAATCATACTGTAAATAATTACTCCTGCATTACCATATTAGATCATATCCAGACATCAACTGAAGCTATCATTTCTCGAACCCTGTTATTACATCTCGTTGTACTATTCATCATTGCCTTGTTCATTTAGATTTAATATTATTGAATTCAAGCAAACTGAAGATTGTAATGGAAGAGGCGATTGCAAATATTTGGTAGAGGAAAGACTTTAATTTATAGAAAATAACTAGTATAGATACTTTCTATAATTAAGGTATATTTATAACATATTTCAAGGAAGATCAATTAAATGATGAATTTATAAATGTAGCAGCACATGAACTGCGAAATCCCATACAGCCAATACTTGGGCTTTCGGAATTACTCCGAACTAAAGAAATAGAAAATATAAAAAATAGTGGAGAAATAAATATCCAAAAGTTAGAAAACATTCTGGATATTATCGTTAGAAATTCCAAAAGACTTATGCAACTTGAGGAAGATATATTGGATGTTGCAAGAGTTGAAAGTGGATTTCTAATTCTAACAAAGAAAAATTCAATCTTAATGAAATGATAATAGATATTTTAAAAGACTTTCAACAGAATCTAAAATTATTTTATGAATATTATAATAAAGATGAAATAATTATATAGGTGGATAGATCGAGATTTTATCAGATTATTTACAATTTATTAAACAATGCAATCAAGTTTACTGATGAAGGTAGCATTACTGTTATTGTTGAAAGAAAAGATAATAGTAACAATGATGAAATTGTTGTTAGCATAAAAGATACAGGAACAGGTATAGATTCAGAGATATTGCCAAAATTTTTTACAAAATTTGCTACTAAATCTACAACAGACGGAGGGACGGGGTTGGGATTATTTATTTCCAAGAGTATAATCGAAAGACATGGCGGAAGAATATGGGCTATTAATAATGCTGCTATCAAGGGTGATGGTAAAGGTCAACTTTTGCATTCAGTTTGCCTATTAATAAGTAATGTATACTGAAGGATTGTAACTTTTTCGGCGCCGAAAAATTGTCATATTGTTTTAGATATTAAAAATTTGATTTTTTTATTATAAATAGCATTGTATCGAAAATTTTAACATATTAAGAAAAATACTATTCGTATAAATTTTCTATTAAATAGAATCATCTAATTAATAACATAATTCTATCCCGAATGTTTGAACAGTAGACAATCTATTTGTATTTTGATCAAATCACTTTTATATCATCATGACATTAATTACAAGGAAAAGATAAATGAATTGTCATATAAAATACGTTTTTCTTATTATTAATCTTGAACATAATTCATTTAATTTCAAGAATATAGGAGATATAATAAGATGAGAAATTTATCTTCTAAAGGAATACGATTTTCAGGAGATTCTATAAAGAGTTGTGTATGCTTTATTGATTTGGTAGATTCAACTAAGAATACCATTACAATGGAGGGTTTAGAAAATATTAGAAAGTATTATTCTACATTTATAAATTCAGTATCTGACATAGTTAAAAGTAGTAGTGGAAAAGTTATAAAAAATATTGGCGATTGCCTATTATTTTATTTTCCTAAAACGTCTAATCATAATAACCTAGATGCGTTTAGAGAAGTTATTGATTGTGGATCTAAGATTTTAAATGAGAGATATAAGATTAACAAAGAACTTTGTAATCAAAATTTACCTCCATTCAGCTATAGGATTACTATAGACTATGGAGTATTGGATTTAGCTTTAGTTGGTGATTACAGTCAGATAGATTTATTTGGATCAACTATAAACATCTGTTCAAAAATAAATTCTTCTTTGTCTGTTCCAAATGAAATAGTTATTGGAGATAATTTTTATAGAGTTTTGAAATCCTTTCCCTTAATTTCTAATGATTTTAACTTTGTAAATAATGGTGAATATAAGATAACAAATTCTACAGGATATCCTACATATCTTATAAAAAGAACGAATACACTTGCACATAAAAGTACAAATTTTAATGATAAACTTTCTCTTTCTGCTAGACAATTAAAATCATCTGTTATACATAATCATGATCATGATTATTATAATAGAACAGAAAATGGTTTATCTTCTCAAAAGAAAAATAATAACAAAAAGAGAATAATTTTAGTAGATGATGAACAGGATATACTTTTTACTTATAAAACCATTCTCACAAATTATAATTATCATGTTACTTCTTTTACAGATCCATCCATTGCACTCAATTATATTAGAGATCTGACAGATTTTAATGACCTATTAGTAGTACTTGATATACGAATGAAAAATTTAAACGGACTTCAATTACATCAACAAATAAAGTCTATAGATCCTACAATTAAGATTATTTTCATAACAGCCTTGGATATATTAGATGAATTATTAAGTATAGTTCCAGGAATATCCCAACACCAAATAATGAGAAAACCTATTGATACTAAGGAATTTACAAGCACTGTAGAGAAGGTATTAAATTCTTAAATACATTTAGAACAAGAATATAAATAAATTGACTGTTTTTTATCAAATAAATTTAAAAAATTCTATATTAAATAGATGTGAAAAATTTGAGTTTAATATTTGATTATAACAATCTACAATTAGCCTATTTTATATGATTGCATATCTATTTATTAATAGTGCTTGACTAAATGTTAATACCGTTATTAATAGGACCGTTTAAAAGTTATAAAGGTAATAGTAAATAATAATGACATAAGGAGATCTTTAACATCTTTGAACAACAACAAGAATAATAACAAATATGTATTATTAGTCGATGATGAAAAAGATATACTTTTTCTCTATAGTGAATGCTTAAAATCTGACGGATATCAAACAATCTCTTTTGATAATCCCATTGAGGCATTAAATTATCTTAACAAGAATGACAATATTTCTAATTGTTCTTTGGTTATAACAGATTATAAAATGCCTCAAATGTCAGGATTAGATTTAGTAAAGAAAATAAGAGAAAAAGATTCTAAATCTAAAATTAAAACTATGCTTGTTAGTGCATATTTGAAAAATGATCTTTTAAAAGATAACGTAGATATGAAAAAAATTGATAAAATAATTGAAAAACCTGTAGATATAGATAAGTTAAAAAATGAAGTTACAGAGTTAATAAATGACAAAATCTTCTAATGAAACTCTAACTATAGTTTTATTATTTAATTCATAGAAATAGACATATGATGATGAGTATTTTTTACTATAAAACAGATTATCTATCATAATCACAATCAATAGTCTAAATTATTCTGTTATTCAATCCTCCAATCCGAGAAATCAGTTATCTCAATTCCTAGTTCTTTTTCTAGTTTTTGGATTCTTTTGGCATAGATCTCTATTTTATCCCATTCCATTTTCTCTTTAGCTATTACAAAGCATATCCAACATTTATGAAGAGCTCCCCATGTCTGACTTTCAAAGTATCCAGAGGGTAGTAATCGATCTCCATATTTCAAACATCTCTTGTAATATGCAAAAGAAATTTTTTTGCCATATGCCTTCCAAAACTTGTTATTGGAGATCCTATATCTTTGTGATTTCAAATTACATAATAACTAGATATCTAAAGTTAATAAGCTAACAAAAAACTTCTGATGATGATAAAGTAAATTAGTTTAGGATAAAAAAATATGTTTGAAGATAGCTTTGTAGATATGCCCACATAAGCTACTTTATTTTAAAAACTTTTTCCTACAAAGTTTTGTATGCTAATTAGTAGTGATACAAAGAATCATAATACTATAAACATTTATGATTGTCATAACAACAAATTATTTTCTTGCTACAAGAAAAAAATTATTTATATTTTTAGTTAAAAGATCGAGTATTTTTATTATTCTTTCTTGCATTACCTTATTCCATTCCTGATGAGTTGCATTATTCCTTTTTTTTCTAATAGATCTATTATTGACATTAATTTATCTTCAATGATATCTACAATCTCTTTTAATCCATTTCCATGCATAAGACTATTAGCATCTGGATAGTATCCGTTTTGAGCTGTTGACTACCATCTTAGTACGCTAACCATTTAAGTCCATAAATTTTAGATAAAAATGTAATAATGGTATAGAATTTCTTAGAATGACGACAAAATATTTATAATCTTTTTCATTAAATTAAGTAAAACTATCATGATAAGTCTACTATAAAATGAGATATTAAACACCCGATGACCCTATGAGTTCTTCCTTTTGTTTAATCAACTTTATTCTTTTTAATATAACAATTTTGTTCTATATTCTATCAATGTGTGTTATTCTTAAAGTAGTTAAAAGAAGGTTATAATAAATTTAAATGATAAAACTAAAGACCCGGAATAAACAAATTCACTACTTTATGATCTCCATTTTAGTATGGGTCTTTTGTCTAAATTATTCCCAATGGAGTATCGTGATTAGGTGATGGAAATGTGTTCTCAATTGCCATAATATCTTCATCAGTCAGTTTCCAGCCTACACCTCCACTGTTCTCTTTAACTCGATCTGGATTAGTAGTCTTTGGAATTGTGAAAAGACATGGATGCCGTGTAAGAAAATTAAGTGCTACTTGTCTAGGAGTGCGATTATGCAGTTTTGCAATTTTTGCTAACACTTTTCCTCCACGGCTTTGGCAAGATGGAAAACTACCATGTCCAAATGGAGCATATCCTACTACAGCTATTTCTCTCTCTTTACAATATGGAAGCAAGTGTCTCTCAATACCGCGATCACCTAAATGATAAAGTACTTGATTACATGCAATTTGTTCATTTTTAAGTACTTGTTCAGCTTCCTTTAACTCTTCCAAGTCAAAGTTGCTGACACCAATAAATCGTATTAATCCTTCAGACACAAGCTTTTCCATGGCATGCATTGTTTCACTAATAGGATATCTACTAGGCCAATGAAGTAAGTACAAGTCAAGCCAGTTTGTTTTTAGCCGTCTTAAGCTCATTTTACAAGCCTTTATAGTTCCTTCGTAAGAGGCGTTAGAAGGAAGGACTTTACTAGTCAAGAATACGTGGTCTCGCCGCCCAGCGATAGCTTCAGCTACTAATTCCTCTGCATGTCCATCTCCATACATCTCTGCTGTATCAATATGAGACATTCCTAGATCTAAGCCTAACCTTAGAGATTCTACTGCTCTCGATTCGATATTATGATCGCCTTCGATCATCCATGTACCTTGACCGATCACAGGAACTTGAAGATTGGTCCAGCCAAATTTTCGTTTGAGTACACTTCTCTCCAATTATACATCCTCATATGCAATGTAATATTTAGACAATTCTAATATAAGATATAAACAATTCAAAGTGAGAATTAAAGTATTTTAGATAATGAACAACATCATTTTTAGCATACTAAGTCGACAGGGAAAAAATCAATAGGTTATTTTGAGAACAAAATATACAAAGCCTTCAATAGATATTACTTGATAATTGATATTGATTATGTTATCTTTATGTTATTTGGTATACTTGTAAAATTGTCAATATTTTGTTGGTAATAGTCAATTGTAGTCTAGATGTAACCTACAATTGATTAGATTATGACAATTAACTTTTCAAATTCCTTAATATTATGATTAACGATCTTATCATCTTCACTATTAGTGACATCTGCAATTATTAAATAACTTATAAAATAAAATAACTTATGAGTTCTAATATTGATTGGAATGATGTTATTAAAAAAGAAGCAAGAGGGATTAATGACGAAGATTTAGGTGAGGTTCAAGAAATCCAGGATAACTATGTACTTCTTCAAAGAGGAATGATTGATAAAGAAACATTTTACATTCCTAAAGATCAAGCAGAAAGTTATGATGGTAATATTTTAAAATTTAGACTTTCCGAGTCTGATTTGAGTAAATATCAAGATGAATCATCTATTCACGAGGGTAAAAAGAGTAATAACAATATGGAAGAAGAAATAACAGTTCAAGATGCAGATTTTAAGAACAAGACACAAGCAGTAAGAAATAAGGAAGTAAATGACGAATCATATACTACTGACTATAATCCAGAAGAGATTATTAAAAAAGAAGCAAGAGGACTAGGCGATAATACTGATTTTGGTGAAGTTCAAGAGATTTTAGGAGAATATATTATAACAAAAAAAGGCAATGTGGCCAAAGACATATTTCATATTCCTAAAAATTTAGTGGAACGATTTGATGGCGATACTCTTTATTTTAAGATAACCAAAGACGAAGCAAAACAATACAAAAGAGATTATTAATTTCTATAATATATCAAAACAATTTTATTTTTATTTTGTATTGTTCGAACAATAGAGACATTATTAATGACTAGGTTGAAAATTGTTCCCCTTTAGCATTTATTGAATTTGAATATTTGTATAGTGAAGATTGTAACATTTGATTAAACAATTCTCTATTTGTTTTTCTCAATATAGAAGAGAAACTATGCCATTTTTTTAATTCTTTATGTAATATTATAAAGTGGTTATGATTGTTGTTGTTAATATCTTCTTTATATAAGGAGTAAGAAATATTTGAATCCAAAAACCCCTTTCAAAATCTTGTAATGATGAAAAACTATTGACATCATAATAGGATATATTCTAATTGGAATAGAGCATAAGAACAACTAGAATTATACAACATTGCCATTGAAAACATTTCTTTGAATGCTTTTCTATCATTATTATTCAAATATTTTGTAAATGATTTCCATTCTTTTTCTTCTAAAACTGCAGCAATTCTGAAAGATGGTATTGTTCTTCCCATTATTAGATTCGCAGGTATGTAGGAAATATAACAATTAGAACACCTTGATCAGTAGGAGAGTGTTATATAACAATGTTATAGAAGAATTTGAATGATCTTTAATTATTTCGTAATCATTATCAAGGAGATGTTAATTTTTTAATTTTTCCTCTTACTTTTCCCTTTGGCTTATCCTCTGTCCTTATATCGACATAGGCTTCTCCTTTCTCTATTTTTCTGACTAGTTCCTGAGTATTTTTTCCTTGTAGTGAACCTTTTAGATCCTTTGA
>DASVFI010000260.1:0-19793 GCA_036380115.1 Nitrososphaeraceae archaeon
AAACCATTCTAGGGAGTTATAAAAGGAAAAATAATATTTTGATCACCATTGGAAATTATCAAAGAGTATTTTCCTAATGTACTTCCGTCATTTAATAATAATTTCCGTCAAATAAACCGTCAAATAGTCAGTATTTTCGTCAAATTCAATTATCTATAGAGGTATATAATGCTCTACTTTATTCAAGAACTTTAACAATTATTTCATAGGCTAATCAACAGCAAGTGAATTCAATCCTATAATTGATGTGACAATCGTCGGCTATCTAGGTTACTGTCCGTATTGTTTATGTATATAGCACCATTTCCATGATCTATCAGGCAATGCAATCATAATGGGGTGTCCTGTATTTTCATGGTGTTTAGTTGCATGAATTCCAGGTGAAGAATCACAACATCCAACATGTCCGCATATAAGACACATTCGTAATGCCATCCAATCAGAACCTTCTTTTTCACATTCTTCACATCCTTCTGTATTGGGATCAACTTGATCTTCTTTTATTCTTTCAAAATGCTCACAACCTTTTTCCATATGATTATATCTAAAAGATTTTATTTAAAATATTTGAATTTTAACTATCTTTTATTCTTTTTATTTTTATATTGTATATCAATCTCTTAATAATATCATTCTGATATCTATCAGATGTTCTAATCAACATAAGATATTCAAGAAATTCTAATAGGGGATCTTCATTATTTTGATTTGATAATTTGCAAACCTTTGTACTGTATCTTTTAACTTTAAGCATTCTATGGTGATCTTCTTTTATTCTAATCTTACCTACAATATAGGAACCCCCGTTGGTTAGGGAGGAAGGAAGAGTCAACTGATTTTAATAAATTTTGTTGTTCAAAAAAGATTATTCTATAACATCAAGTCTTCTTTTTAGTATTTATTAATTAGAGTACTTAATTTTGTTAGTTACTGTCTATTAATTTAATATGGGTTAAACTCTAATTAAAAAAAGTATTATTATGAGTTATGGATATGATATAGATGCTGGAGAAAATCAAGGTATCTCAACAAACAATTCGCATTAATATTTAGGCATTTTTGATTTTTAATTTTGAATATGATATCTATCTTCCAGTATGATTATACGATACCATTAATATGTTAAACAGGTGAAGGTTTTATTATGGTATTAGAGGATGAATTTACCAGAATATTATTAGACAAGATAATACAAAATGTTATTTCATGTCTACCTGTAATAGAAAATATCTCTAAGGCACAACACGAAAAAATCGAAGAACGTATAGGAGTCGTTAATATGCGAGATTTTGTTTTAGGAGCCGCATGGTGTACTATACTAGAAAAATTTCTCGTCTCCTCATATCTTTACACAGGAAATACTATAACCTATGAACAGAGTTTAAAAATAAGTGAATATGTATTGAACAAAATGTCAAAGGTATCACTTAATGAAATGAAAAAATAATTGCAGAATATACTAATCGTTTTTTAATTAATAATAATAATGCCAGAAATGACTTAAAGATAATTGGATGTTAAAGGATTAATGACAATAACTCTAACAACCACACATAAATAGATACGATATATCAATTCTGCACTGACAAACTGATTGGTAAAATCTTATACTAGGCCTGAAATAAAATGTTGTTCATTTTAAAAGGGAGTTTTATTAAAGATGATAATAATAATAGAGATGGATGTCATACAGAGGCTACAATATATAACATCCATAAAGAGAAGAATTGAAGAATGAACAAGAACAGAACACTAGTAGCACATATAATACTATAGTATAATAACAAATAAAGTTAAAAAATAATTTTTCATTATTGTTTTTATATATTTTGTTTTCGAATAAGATTCTATATTGATATTATTATTTATTCTTCAAATTTTAGTTTAATAGGAGTTGGTAACATAATATTAAAAGTTGTTGTTATTGTTGTATATTTATTATTTCTATACTCTAATCATTATGTTTGAAATTTAAGTTGTTCAAGGGACGTCAACAGCTCATGTCGTTTATACTAAAGAATTACTAGAAGCATATAATCAGACTTTCATTTTAATTAATAAATTAGAAATCGTTATAATAAATAGTTAATAAATATTATTATAATATAATTCGAAATGATTTATGTTCTGCAGTAACATCTGAATTCATTCTTAAGAGAATGGTTCAATTCAATAATCTTATTATAGTAATCAAAAGAATTAATCAAGTCATAATTATTTACTTGGTTTACGGAGCATTGGAAAGATTGGTGGTGAAGTGTTTACCTGGATTGTGCCAAGCAATTTGAATCCATGCCGTTCGTAGAATTGAATGTTCTTTGGGTTTGATGATTCGAGATAGGCAAATTTGTTATCTCTATCACACATACCTATTACATGCTGAATTAATGCAGAGCCAAGTCCTTTGCCATGGTGAAGTGGATCAACTCCAAGAAGTGGCAGGTACCAATGAGGCTCATGTGGGTGGTATCTACTCATTTTCTCGAATATTTCTGGGCCATCCTTCTTGGACTCATCAGACCCACTACTTTGCAGCAATGCAGTCAAAAGGTCTACGTCATGATAAACGTTTGGCGGAAGCCAAAGAGCTGCACCAGAATAGTTTCCAACGTAATGGGCGCTCTCATACGCAAATGCTTTTCCTCCAAAAGCCTTTGCAAAACTAGAGAAATGTGAAAGATATTTCTGCGGATCTGGCCATACCCAACGTGTAGCAGGATCAGCTACAAAGGCTATCTTTAATACATCAATAACACCAGCTTCATCTGATTCTTTAGCGGTTTTAACAATTGGTATTGTCATCAAAATATCCCTCATTTTCTATAATGTAAGAATATCTTAAAGTTTTATATCAGAAATTCTGTAGATGAACAAAGATTTTTGGAGAATAAGTTGTAATGATTGATGTTTTAAAAAACTAATAAAATAATTAAAAAACTTTCATTTTATAAAAATATTCAATAATTCCTTTTTCTGATTTAAAATCATAATTTGTTCTTCAATTTTATTTTTTTTCTGATCAATTACTTATCGTAAGTGAAAGAAGACACAGCACCAAGCATTTAGAAAGAAAATAAATTGATTGATTTTTGAAAATTTTTTTATATATATCTACATGTAAGTATCTCATTCTTCAGAAGTGGCGTCTTCTTTTACATCTGCTTTAACAGTCGTACCTTTCTCTTCTTCTTCCTCTTCTTTGAGATTTGCCTTTTTTAAAACTTCTTCAGCTCCTTCTACTCGTGCAGATGATGATGATGATGAATCTTCATTTTCTGACATGTCTAGGGAATATTTATCATATTATACTATTTAAAAATATCAAAAAAAGTAAAAAGGGTTCTGAGGGCTTCAATTTCCCATTATGACAGGGTTCGGTAACATAATATAATAAGTTTTTGTAATTAAAGCATACTTTTAAAATTCTTTTTAAGGATCCATTGTCTATCATAAAGACTTAATGGACAACTATTGTAAGCCACCAAAGGCTACATCATCTGAATTGAGATTAAGAAATGTATTAAGATCAAGAAAAATTCCATTTAAAACTGATCAGGTTATTTGGTATACAAGTTGTGATTGTTTTACTCCTGATTTGATAATTGGAAGGAGTCTCATTATCGAAGTAGACGGCAAGGTTCATGATAAAGATCATAGAAAAACATTGGATAGAATACGTCAGCGGGCACTGGAAAATATGGGTTATACTGTTCATAGAGTAAAAAATGAAGCAATTCGTGATAGACCAAATGATATAGCAAATGAAATTAATGATGTCTATACAATCTTGTCTGATACTGAAAACAAAAAGAAAGAAACTACCATAACAGAATTAAAAAAACCATTAGAGATTGAACCTATACCAAAAGATATACAATTCAATTTAGCCATTTGGGCTACAGAATTTAATAAGAAATTGAATGATGAAAGTTGGTCAGTTGAATTTTTTAGAGAATCGTTATCACAGTATCATCCTGAATTATCTAAAAATCAGTGTGCAATGGAAAAACTAATTTTAGTATTACACGGACTTAATCTTAGAAAAACTTCAGATGGTAGTGGTAATCTAGATTTTGAATATTCATTAAAATTCTTTAAAAAGAGTTTAAATTTATTGAATGAGCTATTTCCTGAAAATGGTAGCATGACTGTTATACATCTAAAAAATATATTTAATGAATCTGCTCCTGGATTTTTTAAAAATCTAATCTTTAAAGGAGGACCAAATATAAATACAGGATTAGTTTCAATCAAAGATAAAGATTCTTTGAACTTCCATATCGATAATTTCAATAAATATTTATCTGAATTGGGAATAACTGTAGATCCTTTAGACATTATTCAGGAATGTAAAGCTACACTACAAAAATTTAAGGAAGAGAAAAAGACAGATTATAATTGGCTTATAGAATGGATCAATACAACAAATTAAATTTTACTAATTGGCTTTAATAGCGACTATTACCATACCTTTTATAATTTTTAATTCATTGATCAAGGCAATCTTTTATACTAGTAAACGGGCTCGAATGTGTATCACCTGATTTTGACTCAATTATGTAGTTATATAATAAATGCCAATTATTGAATAAATTTAAACTATTGATCATAAATTGTATTGGATAGCAATTCATTATTTTAATAGTGATGAAATTGATATTTTGTAATTAAATTCAGTAAATTTGTAAATTGTTCCTTTGTTGTTTCTATTGTTATTATTACATATTAACTTACTCCAAATACTAAATATATAATAAATTAGAATACAATTGATTTACCAAATCAATGGTTTACATTATTATTATTATTATTTCTTTGAAATTTTATCCTATGTTTTAATATGTTGTTATTGAGTAAATAAAGTAAAATTATCAAGTGAAAATCATGTAATAATCATCTATCTATATTCATCACCGCAATCTCCAATTATCTTAAACAAGTCATTTGACTTTTTACATACCGCATCTATATCATCATAATCTGATTTATCCAAACTAAAGTTGAGTACCTGTGCATTATTGTTTCTATGCTCAGCTATTCCAAGTCTAACACCGATAATAACGCTCGCTACTGCTGACTTGTCAAGAATATATCTCGTTGCTACATTTGCAATGCCTACGTTGTACTTTTGTGCAATTCTCTTTAGAGTTGATAAAAGCTCTTGAAACAAATTCCATCCTCCCCAAGCCTCTATCATTTTCATGTACTTTCGTAAGCTTAATGTATTTAACTCAGTAATTGACGGTGGTCGTGTTCTTCCTAGATAGCGCTCTGATATAAGCCCTCCACAAATGCTTCCATATGCAAGTAGACTGATATTATGCTCCAAGCAAAATGGTATCATCTTTACTTCTGGTCTACGATCTATAATTGAATATTGAACTTGATTTGATACAACTTGTATATCTGAATCTACCATGATCTGTATACGTTCAGTATCAAAATTTGTAAGGCCTATATGTCTGATTCTTCCTTCATCACGGAGGTCAGATAGATATTTGAGAGCATCCATGTAATACGGATTGTTATAATCCCACCAGTGGAATTGAAGTAAATCAAGAGAGCTAACACTCATTCTGCGAAGCGATCTTTCTACATTTTCCTTAACGATAGAACGTGTAATTCTTCCTGGTTGTGGGACCCATTTTGTTAATGCCTGAATTCTTTCAAGTCCTTCTTTTCCTTTTAGTGTCAATAACCTACGTCTGAATTCTCCAATAAAATCTTCTGCTGGGCCATAAATATCTGCTAGATCCCAACTTGTAAAACCAGCATCATGATATCTCATCATATCTGCGATTGCCAATTCATGGTCGATATATCCATGTCCACCTGCAACCTGCCACATGCCGTTAACTATTCTACATGTTGTCAAATCAGGAGACAGTTGGTAATACTTCTTAGTCATATCATTCATTCTATGTTTTCTCTATATTTATGTCACAAATCAAGTACAAAAATTTGACGCATAGTAGTTGAAGCATTTCCTAATTGACTTTATTAATCTCTTCTACATGTTTCAGAACAGAACAGTTTCAGTTTTTGCAGCATTAGATATCTCTCCTTTCTCTTAATATTGCAAAAACCATGTATATTAACCCCTATATAATACGGGCTCGGAAGTGCGTGAACTGATTTTGACACAATTTTGTAGTTCAAAAGAAGTAATTCAATTAAAGATGAAAAATGTCATGGCCTATTTAAGGAGTAATGTTTAATGAATTATTTATTAGACTTCATAAAAATTTTCTAATCCAAAACAAACATCTTAATTCATGCATGGATAATATTCTGCAGGTAAATCATATGCAATGTCCAAATTGTTCAAATCCAATGCAGGAATCTAAAAAGTATGAAGTCTATATTGACTATTGCCCAACATGTAAAGGAGTATGGCTTGATAGAGGAGAGATAGACAAAATAGCAAATATTCAAAGCAAGTTTGAAGAGGAGCATTATCAAAAATATCATCGTGATAGAAGGGATTATGACGATGAAGACTACTATAACAGAAGAAGAGAATATGACGATGAAGACTATGATGACGATGAAGACGATGCCGGCTACTATAACAGAAGAAGAAGAAGAGGTGGAAGAGGATTCTTTGGTGACTTATTCAACTTTGATTAATTCTCCTAATTAGTACATATTTAGAGTAGCAACTTTTATTTCTCTTTTGTTATTGATTTTTAAACATTTTTACCTCGAGAAGATATAGTTTAAGTAAATAATTTACCTATATCGTCTTCTTCTTCAATTAGCATATTGGATTCTACTAGTATACTGGCTCGAAGGGCTTCGAGTTCTCGTTATAACAGGTTCGGTAACATAACATATTAAATTGTATCTATATCAAAAGAAGTATCTAGAAAAATCATTATTATCCTCCTTTTAATTTAGTAAGAAGTTTTATTAGTTCGGATTCATCTTTTACAATAAAGTCTGAAAAGCTAATTGGCCATGGTGTAGGAATAGGTTCTTTTGCCAATAGTATAACTTTTTTCCCAATATTTTTAGCTATCAACATTTCCATAGCAGTACCATAACTAGGGCTATTTGCTAACACGACTAAAACATCTGACTTATTTACATATTCTAAATCATGATTTACTATTTCGCGACAAAGATCTTTTTTATCTCTAAAATCATTAGTGTCCGAGTAATCCATGCCTTTTTCTACCAAGTGGTCAACTATGTCATATTTTTTTTCTTTTAATACTTTGTAAAGCCGTCTAATCTCGTCTACGCCTCCATATCCTATTGAACCACAAACCATTACCTTCAATTTTCATATTATCATACTCACATTTACATAATAAGATGATGCCATTATTATTTATCAAATATGAGTTTTTAATACTTCAGCTTCACATTGATTTAATAAAAACAAGCATAAAAATAAATTCGATATTTATGACTTCTCTATATTCTAAAAAGAGATAATATTATTATTTTAGATTATTGGTTTTTCCAGATAAATTGAGTGTGCCTCATTAAAGGATATTTTTAAATTTGAAATAATATTGTCTAATTTTGCAGTAATGCCTAATCCGTGGGTTTATCTCAAATTTGATAGATGTTATTTTAGTATAGTCTATTATCTTACTAGTAATTCATGAAAAGATTCAGAGCCTTGTTGCTAAAAGGATTCGTAGGTGTGTGAATTGATTTTGATACAGATTTGTAGCCCAGAATTGCAATATACAAAATCGTAAAAGATTTTGGTAATGTAATCAATAAATGACTTTTATCTTCAGTTTATTCTATAACTAGAGATTACTGTAAAAAGATATAGCATATGACTGTATTAAATCAACATCTAATCAAATAGAGAAACTTGTAAAATATTAATAGTTAGAAGATTTTCTATTGTTTAGGTGAATTTGATTGTCAAGCTCAAATACAAACAAAATTAAGTATTCAAAAATCTTAGTTCCAATTGATGGATCCTCCCCTTCATTGAATGCTGCCATGTATGCAATTGATTTTGCAACTACTTATGATACAAAAATAATTCTTTTATCTGTTGTTCCATCACAAATAAAACATGGAGATTCATCTGGAGTTTTTGGAATGGTTACTCCCCATCACCTTGAACAATATAAGAAGGAAGCAGAAAAATGGTTTAACCAGATAATTGATGATGCTAAGAATCAAGGTTACGATACAGCTAAAATTAAATCTGATGTCATAACCACACCTATGTCTATAGTTGGAGCGATAGTTGATCATGCTGAAAAAGAGAATGCTGATATTATTATTTTAGGGAAAAGCGGAAGAACCGGATTTAAAAGAATATTGTTGGGTAGTACTGCAGCAGGAGTAGTAACATATGCTCATTGTCATGTTCTTGTGATAAGATGATTTCTAATTCTGTAGGTTAAATAGAGCCTTATAAGGTTAAAAGTTTCTTTCAAAAGTCATTGATATTATAAGGGTTCTGAGGGCTTCGATTTCTTCTTATAGAAGGGTTCAGTAATATAATACAATAAGTTTTTTACCATTTAACAATTAATATATCTCTAATACAACTTCTAATAATAACAAGCAAAAGACTGATATTTCAATTACTAAAAAGTTGGGTAATAATATGTTTGTTATAATTTGTTATCCTTTGATGTTAGCTCTACAATTAATCCATCATTCCATCTATATTTACTAAACATTAAGTCTGAAACTGCATTAGCTAATATTGGTTCTTTGCTTTTATCGACTACTCTAGCATAACCTTTGTAGGTTTTATTGTTTATATCGAAGGACACGTTTGGGTTAAATATGATATTCTTGACCCAATCTGAAGATTCTTTATGTTCTGATATAATATAATATCTTGTATTATATTCTACAAACCATATCTCTATTGTGTGTTCTCTTGCTGTCTTCCGTCCTTTTGTTGTCAAATATAGAAATTTTTTCTGGTGCAAAACATTATTAGCAATTTTTTGACAAAAATCCTTCCAATATTGAAATTAATATTTAATTACGGATTACTGCACGGAACCGAACTTCTCCATTTGCCACTTTATCATAGGCTTCACTTATGTTATCCAACGAAAAAGTTTCAGTCATTACTTTGACTTTGCCTTTTGCTACAAAATCTAATGCTTCATAAAGATATTCTGGATCATTTTGTGTGGAACCTATAATTTGATGACGGTTTAAGAATAAAGACAACGGATCTATTGCTAGTTCCTCCTTTGACGCACCCATTAATATCCAACGACCTTCAGGGCGTAAGCCTTGAAACGCTTCAATTGCAGGCTTGTAAGAATTACTAGTAACAAGAATTACATCTGCCCCTCCATTTAACTTGAGATCTTTACCATTATTAACAACTTGATCTGCTCCAATCTTATACGCTAACTCTTCTTTGTCCTTTGAATGAGTAATAGCAATTGTATGAAAACCAGCAGCTTTTGAATATTGAATACCTAAATGACCTAATCCTCCTATTCCCACTACAGCAATACGCTCATGAGGTTTAGGATTAGCCGCCCTTAATCCACTATATACAGTATAACCAGCACAAAATATTGGTGCAGCTTGTTCGTATGATATTTCGTTTGGCAATAGGACTGTTGCATCTGCATAAGCTAACATATATTCTGCATGGCCTCCATGCAAGGTAACTCCTGTTCCCTGTTGTTGTTCACAAAACAGTCTTTTTCCTCGCTGACACCATTCACATCTACCACAAGTCTTTTGCACCCACGGTACACCAACACGGTCTCCTTTTTTCCTAGTGGTCACACTTTCTCCGACTTCTAATATCTCGCCTGCTGGCTCATGGCCAAGAATAAGTGGAAAATTGAGTGGTAAAGGTAATTCCCCTTTTGTAATATGGATATCTGTATAACATAGTCCACTAGCATTAATTTTTATTAAAACTTGATTGGAAGATGGTTTTGGAGTTTGAATTTCTCTTATTTCCCATCTGCTATTAATTGATGGTAAAAATGCAGCTTTCATTATTCTTATAAAAGAAAAATATTATTTAATTAAGAGGTTTATATATTTTAAAAATCATTGGTATTGTTATATTGAGCAATGAGCAATAAAATAAGTTCTCTTTATTTAACCATAATTAGGATTTAAAAATAATGACTTGTAAGAGGATATTAATAGATACTAATAAAGTTATTCGGGAGCGTTAAAACGGAAGTGTGTGAACTGATTTTTACACCATTTTGTAGTTAGAATGTAACAAGAGCCAAAAAATTATTCATATTTAATATTCCTCAATTAAAGAGAACCCAATAAAGAGATTGATACGAGTGTTATGGAGGATGTCTTTCGAAGAATGCAAAAAGATCTTCAAAAGATACTATAGGATGACTCTCGACTTTGCATGAATCCAGGATATTTCTACCTAACAATTCCAATAATTCTAACTCATTTGCTACATCTATTACAAAAAAATGACCACGTCTATCGCCGAATTGTCCGCCATTAACTAATTTTCCGGAATTCATAATTGTTTTAATTTGCGATATGATTAACTCTGCCTGTCTTTTTAAATCCTCTTCTTTATGAATAGTTTCAAAAACTTCAGTAGTTACAAGAAATCTCATTGATAAGATATAATGAGTAATCATTTAAATTTTATTCAGTATTAGAATAACGAAAAACTTAATTTTATACAAGGTTTTGATTCAGATAGAAAAGTGACTCAAATAAGATGAAACAATACCATAAAAGGTTTTATTTTCATGGAAAAACAGTTCCAGACTTAATTGATAAAGTAAATGAGTTTACAAAACAATACAGTGTTGGAAATATCTTTGATGTATCAATAGCTGAAGTATTAGAAAAAGAAATAGAGATTCATACAAATCATGAGAATGGTAAAGAAATTGATAATAGTAATCCTTCTAACAATAGAATAAAAACTACTATTTTTAAATATTCATACTATGCAATAGTTCTTATTTTAATTGAAGAGTAAATAAAGAATTTTCATGCACATGAATTATTACACTTTATAACTTTAGTTATAGATGGATAGTTAATTTTTTAGCAAAATGGGTTCTGAGGTGTATGAACTAATTTTGACAAAATTCTGTAGTTCAAATCTCTCTATACGTCGAATAAAAACTAAAATTTTTGTATTTGTCACATTCTATTTCTTTTTATTAGCTACATACCATAGACATAAATAAAAAATAATAAATTAATATGTAAAAAATATCATTATTGCTGTTTGTTCGTTTATTGAATTGGATCATTTAATTTGTTTAAATGATGTACTAGTTGAGAAGATTTGAATATTTTCTTATTCTATAACTCAACTAATACATCTATTTGGTAATTTGGTGTGTCTGGCTAATTTGTCTCATATTGGAGTGGGTATTACTACCAATACAACAACAGATAATCTAGTGTTTTTAAATAGCAATAAAGTTTGTGGAGTATTCGTAGAATGGTCTAACAATCTTCTTTGACTTTTTACTAGTAGATCATACTTTCCTAGCTATGTTATGTTACCAATATTGAATAACTACGATCTAAATATCTAAGTAATTATAGTTTAATAATATTGTATTAATTGATGATTAGTTATTGTTAATGATCGTTATCGTTTAATATTAGAAGATCAAGTAAATTTTAATATATTGCAAATAATAAATGAATATTGGATATGAAGACTATCTTTATGATTGGAGTTCTATTTTTCATCTTTATTGGTATTTCGAGTAATAGTATTCATGTATTTGGTCATGCGAATCCTGTTTTATATAATCCTCCTTCAAATAGTGTTTTTCAATTAGATCAATTATTACCTAATAATATAACAATTTTTTATTCTGAAAGACCTGAACCAAAAATAAGCTATATTCACGTTTTAAATACAAATAATGAAAGAATTGACAATAATGATTTTAAAATAATTGGTCAAGATGAAAGAGCTGCATCAGTTACCTTGGATCCAGCAAAACTTTCTAGTGGAACTTATACTATTTCATGGCTCGTTTTATCAAAGGACGACGGTCATATAACTAAAGGTTCATATGTTTTTAGCATAACCGATCCTCTTTCAACTTCAAATACTACTACAAATGAGACAAATAAGTTTGTAGAAAAAACAATAATTGACAAAGTTAATCTTGAATATGAAATTATCCCATTAATTGCTGGTGATATAAATACATTTACAGTTACATTGAAAGACGAAATGGGTAAACCCATAGACAATGTCAAAAATGTGATAATGCAATTTAACAATCAGGAACAGAACATAGGACCAATAATTGCTAATTTGAAAAAAGTAGAAAATGGAATATATAATACAACTGGACCATATCTAAGTCAAGATGGAGAATGGAATATAAAAATAACAGTACAAAGAACTGGAGAATATGATTTGAATCATAGTTTTGATACATTTGTTCCAACTAAATAATATTGGAAAAAATAAGAATGTGTCGATGCTAATCAAAATGATAAACTAATATATATCAAAAATTGAATGATAATAAATAAAAACATTATTCATAAATTACTTTGAATGATCACCTTGATTATATAGTTTTAAATTTGTCCAACTTCGTTTTACAAATAAAATTATTGATATTGCAATAAATATTGATAAGAAAAGTGCTATATAAGAAAAAAATTGATCAAAGTTTTGATTATTGACATTAGTCATTTTTTGCATATCTGAATCCACATATTGATTCATTGACATCATATTCATATTATGCGATTCATGTTGAGGCGGTGATGTTACAGTTAGAAAAGACGAGATAAAAATAATACTAAAACCAAGGATATATTCTATTTTTAATGATATATTAAATCTCTTCAATTTTTGTAATTGATTTACTTTTGTATTTTCGCTTTTTTGATTAAATAATATAGGTATTCTAAAATGATGATATCCTCCAAGTATTGCCATTGAAAAAACTACAAGCAATTTAACTATCAATATGTTTCCATATGTGCTATTAAAAAGTGAAGATGGTTGTTGGAGGTGTAAGACTCCCATATAGAGTCCTGTTATAAATATGATGCCAAGAGATATCACAGCAATAATAGAAAAACGTAATATCGTTGATGAATAGAATTGTAGACTGATTCCATATTGAGGATTTGTGATAGAAGATTGATTATGATGATAATTTGATGCTTTTTCTTTGATAAATAATTTTCTAGACGAGTTCAAAGAGATGTAATATAGGCCTCCGACCCATATCGATACCATCATAAAATGCAGCCAATCAACAAAAATTGCCAAATAGGGAAAAAAATTTACTGCAGCATTGTGACTTTGTATACTGTTTGAAAAGATATTGATAGAACCTAAAATCAAGATAGTTACACAAAAATTTAGGAAAATATGAGTTTTAAGTTTCTGTTTATTAGGATTTTCTTGTTTTTGTTCTCGTTCTCGTGTATTTTCTTGTTCGAATTTTAAAATTTTAATTTTAAATCTTTTACCTACATAATAATAGAATATACTTATAGCAATAATAAAAATTGATGTTATCAATTTTATTATAAATATATTACCAACAGATGAGGAAAGTAATATTATAAGAGTTGACCATAGATCAAGTCCTAGATCGAAAGATAATAAAGACGCTTGATAAACAACTGAAATAGTTGACATATTCAAGATTATAACTCCACATACAAATATTATAATCACAAATAATTTATTGTTAAATAAATCAACCAAAAAAGAAAAGTCTTCATTCTTATTAAAAATTATTGATTCTTTTTTTATAATCCATATAAATAAAAATGAATTTACAAAACTTACTCCGACTACTAAAGATTGAGAAATCAACAGAGGAGCTTTAATTAATGCATCTAGATAAGATGTAATTGCAGTATCTGACTCTGTTTCTAAAATGGTACTTTGACCATAGGTATATTCAATATTATTGAACAATAGTATTAACGAGAGAGTTGTAATAGATATAATAAAGAAAAAATGAAATAAACTTTTAACGATATTTAATTTTATCATTTTTTATTTCGTTCTATATGATAATACTAATCCACTATTCGTACTCGTATTTTTAATTGTTTTAAACTATTCTTTAATTATTTTATGTTACTATATTATATGAAATTAAATAAATAAATAATTTGTGAAAGGAATAAAATGAAATACGCTGATATCATTTTTAGTTATTACTTCAGTAAAGGATTGGATTCTATCATTTTTTATTTTCATTTAGTTTTCTACTTTTATATTAATTTACTTTAGAGTTGTCTAATTCATTTATTTTCTTTACTATTTCATTATTTGCTAAATATGGTTCAGGAAATCCCAAGTCTGTTCTTGGTTGTGGGCATCCATAGCTTCCTAAAATAGCCTTTCTAATTACTCCATCAGAGATTTGTTTAGTAGAATTATCAGACATCGGTTCGCCTTCAGCAGGACTACAAGTCCAAGTAGCTCTAAATTCAGTACCGTTAATGTTGCCAAATAAAGTATAGTTATAGGTAGTTTCTATAGTCGGGAAAAATGGAGCTTCATAATGACCAGGATTTTGATATGCCGGTTCAAAATTAAGCACTTTTTTCTTATCACCTGCAGCTAACTCTACTTTTAATATATTTTCTAATCCTTCGATGGGTTTTGTTCCATTTGCTTTAGAATTAACTGGGTCAGCTGGATCAGGCGAATATGCAGCAAAATCTACTCCAGTTTTATCATCTACAAAAATAGGTTCGTTCAAAGAACCTACGACAAATAGATAATCAGTATTACCAATTGTAAATAATTGTCTTTGATGTGCGTAAACATTTTGGTGAAGTAGATAAGAAGATACGAGAAGAGTAGTCATCACCATGATTAAAACTAGACTTGGATACTTGTTACTTTGTATCATTATGTATGTTAAGAAAAAGATAGTATATAAAAAATCTAGTACATTTCACGAATATATTATTAATAATATTACTTGTTGTCTAAGTCTTTGATTAAAAGATTAACATAATATATAAGATAATTCGCGAGTAAAAGATGAAGTAAAATTAGAAATTAAGACAAGTTAAAATGAATGAAAACAATAACCAAATATATCTCTTAATTAATAACATTTTACCAACAATCAGGTGAAGCAAAGATCCCATATTTAGTACAATATTCTGAAGTATTGGAGGATTCACCTGTCATTATATCGTGTACTGTAAGAATAACTAACATAGAAACAAAGAAAATAGTGAAACCACCAAACACCCATTTTAAAATCCTTTCAATAAAACTTTTTTTACCCATAGCCGATTGCATCGCTAATCGATCAAATTGATAGATATATTTAATTTTTATAGTATATTTCTCGAATAAGAAATAATAATTCTATGGATAATTCCACAATTTTTATTTGATTATTAATTATCTACTTATTCTATTTTGCAGTTGGTACCTTGTTTATTCAATGATACGAGCTATATATTTGTATTTTTAAAATTTAATATATATCTACTAATTTGCTAATAAAAATTACAATTATGTAAAACAAAAACATTTAGAACCTCTTTGTTTATAATGATATTTAATTTATTTCCACTTTCATTATTTGTTTATAGTATGCAGAATATTTACAGGCATATTTATCATTAAGAGATTATGATTAAACTTACAAAATAATAATTATGCATGATACTTTATCTTTGACAATCTAATAGTAACTATAATGGATCAAGTAATAGTATCATCTTTGAACTTAAAGTATTACTTTACCAAGGATTTAAAACTCACTAATTAGGCATTATGATGATCATACTACTACTTTTTTTTCTTTTAGTTAGATGTAATCTTTAGAAAAAAATAGTATTAAAAAATTATAAAAAACCATGGACAAATCATATCTAATTCTTTTATAATATCAAACTACTTAAAATTAATGAATAAAAAAATAATTACATATTCTATAGCGACACCAGCAATAATTTTACTATTTTCAATAGTATTAATGCAGTCATCATCTCTTGTGTATGGACAGACAGCAGATACAGCTACAGCAACAGCAGCAACAACTGGTCAAAATACCTTTTCTGCAAAAGGTTCTATAAATTCTCTAGTAATAAATGATGGTGCCCAACAACAAACACCAATGCAATTTAATGAACAAACAAGTTATGTTGTTGATGGTAAATGGAAGTTAGAAGTAGTGAATGGAAATGTTACTGATTTTGGTTCCAAATTGACAATGGTTCATTTAGATGGAACTAACCGTCACTATATGATTCTTATGAATTTTAAGCAAGATAATGCAACAGCAGGTACGATTCAAGTCCAACCAGATGGTACAACTACTTTAAATGGTATACTGGATGTAATTGAAAAGAAAGATATCTTAAATCCAAAATTTAGTAATGTAAATACACAAATAACGATAAACAAATACAATACAATCAGCATAAACGTAGATGATGAACAGACGAATCAACACTTTGCTGGTCAACCAATAAGAGGAGTTGTAGACGAATTTATCTTTGGATTTAAACATGATAAGGATCACGACAAAGAGTAAATAAAGTATTCAAACACCTTTTTTTATTTTCTTTCTGATGATTATATATGTTTATAATATTAAGTTATAATTTATTTTTTAAATATTGAAAACAAAATTATTTTTACATCTTCTATGCTAATCAAATAGTTAATTTTTATTTGCAAGTTCCAACTCTGTTTTTGTTTTTTCTATTAGAGTTAAAAGATATATAGAATCAGTAGTAAAACTGTGTCCAAAAGCACAATATGGAATTAAACATGCCACTAATAAAAATATTGAAATCATAGATAAATAAAGTTTAAACAAATCATCTTTCTCCTAATGTTATTATCTTCCTTAATATTTTATAAAATTATCAGCGTAAAATAAATTTGATTTTCAGGTTACATATAATGTATCTAGAAAATGAACAAATTTTTATTATTATCAAATAATAAATAGAAACTCTATTTAGCCTTAATAGATATTTTCATTCCTATCATCGTAATAATAAAGTACATTCATCGAATGTACCATAAGATTATTTAAGATTCAATTAATAAAGTGAAATAGACAAAAGGCGGAATAAAGTTACAAACCGGTTGTCTAATAGTTTCATTTCATTGGTGACTCAAAAGGTCACCTTCTTTCTTTCTCTCTTTCTATTTAATCGAAATTGAATATTTAAAATAAAAATAACAATAGGTATTAGAATTCATTAATCATATTCGTATAATTATCGACAATTTGTTCTATAAAACTACTATTATATTTATTTAATAGATTTTGAAGGGTTAATTTGTTTATTTTAATTTCATAATAATTTAGGTCATTCTGTTTACTTACTTTGATAATGTTTGCATCTTTTAATCGTGACAAATGCCATGAGACAGTGGAAGGGACCTTCTTTGTATGAATCACGATATCATTAAATCCACAAGGTCCAGATTCTAATATATATAGAATAATTTTTCTAGTAGTAGTTTGACGTAAAAGTCCTATTACATTAGATTCAACAGTGGAAACATCATGAGAAAAATATCTAGTTACTCTATTGTTAACTCTATGTACTTGAACTTTTCCTGAATTATCCAAGAAATTTAAATGATAAGACAAAACACCATTAGATACTCCGGTAATTCTTAAAAGTTCTCTATATCTTATGCCTGGCATTTCATTAACAAGCTGAATAATTTTTTCTTGAATTGAATTGATTCTATTTTCATATTTATTCTTAGTCAACCAAATATCACCGTGGAGTTTTCAAGAAAGAAATACCAAAAAAAACAACCATAATTAATAAGATAGCATGAGAGACTTCAATATGAACGTGAGGAACAAACATTACTTGAAAATCTTCTGTAGAATTCAATAAATATACATATTCAGCAATAACTAGTGTCATAAATCCTAAGGTCATAAACAATATACGTGAAGTTCTAGCTTTAAGATATGCCATTATAGAAACAACAGCAAGGAATTGAGATATTATCAAAGCAGCTAGATGCAATAGAATATGATATATCATGTGAGGATGAAAAACATGAGGAAGAATAAACGGAACTACAGATAATGAAATAACAATACTTGCAATTAATACCAACAGTCTTGGTTTGTTGTAAAAAGCATCAGAGTTATTGTAATTCCTTAACAACAAGAACAATATCAATAGTTAACATAAATGTATTTTGGTACAACTTTTGAATGAAATAAAAATAAATAACCATTTTATAGAGATATATTCGATGATTGTACTATAAAGTATAAAAAGAAATTTACTGAAGAAGAGTTAAATGCAAAATATACAAAAATACAGCATTGTCGCAATTTTAACTCTATCAATTGTAGCAGGAATTTTTAATAGTATTCCATCATATGCTCAAGAAGGCAATCAAACTCAAACAGCAACAGAAGAAGAACAACATTCCACAGAAGCTGGACATTCAGCAGAAGAGGAAAAAGATTATAACAAAACAAGTACGGTAAGAGATTCAGTTACACTATTATTACAAGATAACATCATTCCAGCAGGGGACTTTATACATCTTTACGATTCTACACCATATCATATAATGAATGGACATATTGCGTTAAAACTTCCCTGTGAAGACGATAGTACTTCACCAATTCAAGTTTTAGTAGGTTCAGCTCCCAACATGACAGCAGCTACTCTGGAAAATGTTCCTCCTTTATCGACGCCAGGAGAACAATGCCTATATCATATGGATTTGATGCCTTCTGGAAATGTAACAACACTTACAGATATTGCGTTATCTAATACTGGAGAAGAAAATATAGAATTTCCACCAACTTCATCCGTTGTAATAGGTATAAATGAAGTAAAGAAAGGAGAACATGGACATTCTGAAAGTTCAGAAGAACATGCTGCTACTAGTACAGCAGAAGCTGGACATACAGAATAATATAACAAATAACTTCTAAAATTAACTTTTCCTTTTTTTAATTCTTAGATAATATTATTATAAGGTTTATTACCAATATTCTAAAAGGTAAAAAACAATTTTGTCTAAGGTTCATATCTGCTTGGTCCCATTAATTAAATGGGTTCTATAACTAAAATGCAAGGCTTGGAGGGCTTCGATTTCTCATTATAGCAGGGTTTGGTTACATAATATATAATAATTTTTTGTCAAAATTATTATTAATTAATTTATTTATTATCTGAAAAAAAATCCAGTAGCAAAGTTTGCCATTATGAAAATTATTACAAACTGAAGAATTGCCTGAGTTGCAACAACTTTGACATATCTACGCATGAGTCTCTGAATCTTGGTCATGTCAGGTTCCTTTTTTCTTAACTCATGATAAACTCTAACGTTCGTTGGAAGAAGAATCCCAAGTCCTTGAATAAGCATTACCGTGACAATAATTAATACCGTGACAATCCAGTATACGATTGGAGATTCTAAAGTAATCAAACCCATTTTTGAAGCAAGAAAGTAACCTGCAGTAGTAGTAACAGATGCTACAGTTGGCATATAAAAAACCATTTTTGGCATAAGCCACGAAATAACTTCCTTACGTGTTGAAAGACTTACATTTCGAAGTATGGGACCAAGCAAGAATGCCATAAATATATCTGTTCCAGTCCATAATATGGAAGTAAATACGTGAACGTAATTGAGAAGCAGAAGGTTAGCAGTCATTATCGCTAGAATTAAGGCACCAATTGGAATAACAATCCATATGTTTGAGCGTAATGATATTGTTGGCGGTTTTTGTATTGAAGACTCCAATTAAATATGCTGTCTTGCATGCCTTATTAATATAACCTTTTAGTTATGTATTTTCAATAACTAGTACATATAATAACTGTTATGC
>DASVFI010000261.1:0-40930 GCA_036380115.1 Nitrososphaeraceae archaeon
TATGAATGGATGGAAACACCTGGTCATCCAGGCTCTGATAAAAAACCCCTAATGGCCAGAGAAAAAGATTGTATTTTCTGTTTGGCATGTGAAAATGTTTGTCCACCACAAGCTATCAAAATCTATCAAAAATAAGGATAAGTAATTCTAATTTTATTTATGATTTAAAAGAATATATCATCATCAAATGAAACGCTTTGTGACAGTTAATCAATCAGTAAGTAACTATCTTTGTTAAAGGATTTAAGAGGCTGTTCTAACAAAAAAATAGATTCGTTATCCTTTTCTTACTGCTGCAAGAAGAAAAAGATAAAACAATTTACAAGTTTTTATTTTAAGCATCTGTTATTATCTCTTTTATGGGGATTGAGTCCGTTAATAAATACAATTAAAAGCTTGTAATTCTTTATTATTAAATATAAATATGATAAAAAAAAATAACAATAAGCCTAATAAATTAATTCACGAATCTAGTCCTTATCTTTTACAACATGCTCATAATCCAGTTGAATGGTTGCCTTGGGGACAAGAAGCATTAACTAAAGCTAAAAAAGAAGATAAACCAATTTTTCTTAGTATAGGATACAGCGCTTGCCATTGGTGTCATGTTATGGCACATGAATCTTTTGAAGATGAAAATATTGCACAAATTATGAATTCAAAATTTGTTAATATCAAAGTTGATAGAGAAGAAAGGCCTGACTTAGATGATATTTACCAAAAAGCATGCCAACTTGCAAGTGGAAATGGTGGTTGGCCTTTATCTGTATTTCTTACTCCTGATCAAAAACCTTTCTATGTCGGAACTTATTTCCCTAAACAATCAAGATATGGTATTCCTAGTTTTCCTAATATTTTAGAAACATTATCTAAAGCTTACCAAGATAAAAAAGAAGATATTGATAAAGCATCTCAAGAATTTATGGGATCTCTACAAGAATCATCTCCTAGTCTTAGTAAAAGGCAAGATATAGAAATTGAAAAAAGTATATTGGATGAATCTGCTATAAATCTTCTTCAAATTGCAGATAAAGTGCATGGAGGATTTGGACAAGCTCCTAAATTCCCTAATACAACTAATCTTTTATTTTTGCTGAGGTATTATGACTATTCAAAAAATTCTCATTTCCTTAATTTTGTAGAATTTACTGCAAAAAAAATGGCAAAGGGTGGAATACATGATCATATTGGTGGTGGATTTTCAAGATATTCTACTGACGAAAGGTGGCTAGTTCCCCATTTTGAAAAAATGCTTTATGATAATGCTTTGTTAATTCAATTGTTTTCAGAATTGTATCAAGCAACCAAAAGAGATGATTATTTAAGTTTAATCAACAAAACTATAGATTATTTAATTAGAGAGATGACTTTTTTTAACGGAAATGATGAATGTGCATTCTATTCTGCTCAAGATGCTGATTCCGAAGGAGTCGAAGGAAAGTTCTATGTTTGGACAAAAAATGAAATTAAAGAAAAAATATTAGATAATCAAAAATTTGAATTATTCTGTGATTATTTCGGAATAACTCAAGGAGGTAATTTTGAAGGAAAAAATATACTCAATATAACTAAATCTATGGAATCGTTATCAAAGCAATACAATCTTTCAATAGATAAAATCGAAAATATATTAAATGAATCATTAGATATTTTATTTAAAGTTAGAAATACAAGAATCCATCCTGAAAAAGATGAAAAAATTTTAACTTCTTGGAATTCATTAATCATTTCAGCCATTGTATCAGCCTACAAGGTTACTCACAACACAGAATATTTGAATTATGCAAAAAAAACAATAAATTTTATCGAAAATAAATTATCATATGATGTTAATAGATTAAAACATACCCATAAAGATGGAATTTCAAAACTTAATGGATATTTAGATGATTATTCCTATTATGTTAATTCTCTTTTAGATGTTTTTGAAGTAACTTCAAATCCATTTTATCTCGAACGAGCTATTCAGTATGCTGATTCAATGATAAACCATTTTTGGGATGAAGAAGAAAAAAGTTTCTTTTTTACTTCTGATGATCATGAAAATTTGATTATAAGGACAAAAAATTTCTATGACCTGGCAATTCCCAGTGGTAACTCTATGGCTGCTTATGCATTATTACGTCTCCATTTTATGACTCAAAACTATAACTATTTGGATAAAGCAGAATTAATTATTAAATCTAGTTATAGAGCTGCATTAGGCAATCCTTTTGGATTTGGTCAATTATTAATTTCACTATATTTATATTTTAAAAAACCTATAGAAATAATAATACTTCAAAATAAAAATAATGAACATAAGAATAGCGAAATAGAATCATGGATAATGAAAGAATTTATTCCAAATGGATTAATATTAACTTTAAAATATCCTTCTGAAGAATCACAAAAATTGCTCTCAACAAATATTTTTACAGTATTAAAGGGGAAAAAAATTGATATTACAGATGAAAATAAAGATAAAGATTGTGTATATGTTTGCAAAGATTTTACCTGTTCTTTACCTATGTATTCACTATCTGATCTAAAAAAATATTTTAACTCTAATAAATAACTTAATAATAGGTGAAATTAGTAAATGAAATATCTAAATCTATTAGCTCTTTTATTTGGTTACCAAGACCGGACAGTTTGCATATGTGACAACACCAGATGCTGTGCTTCCTAATAATAATTTTTTAACTCCAGATTTTCCTCTAGTACCTATTACGATTAAATCAATACTTTCTTTCTCTGCATATTGTATTATTTCACCATAAATAGCTACTCCTGTTACTATCACTTTCGTTGATAATTTAATATTTGGATTTTCCTTTTTTACCATATCTTCTATTTTATTAAACCAATCTTTAGACTCTTCTTTTACATTTTGAATAATCTTATCAATTTGTTTTGGGGTCACAAGACCTGTCAGATTAATATATTCATACTGAGCAGGCGAAACAACTACATAGAGAAGTGTTATTTCAGCATTAAATTTACTAGCAATGTTACTGGCAATATGGGCAGCATGAAAAGATGGTTCTGATCCATCAACCGGAACAAGTATCTTGGCAAAGACTTGATTATTATCCATAAAAATCTTTAATAGTACCAGTTAAATAAATCTTGAATTTCCTACCAATTATAAAAGGATATGAGTATAGCCAGTATGTAATTATAATTAGCAAGTAATTGATTGTTACAAGATGAGAAAGATTTTGTAGATCTTTTGTTTTAGCGAGTCTTTATTCTGATTATATAATTTATTAGTAATAGATAGTCATATATAAGAGAAATTCCCCATTAGATTGGGTTTATAGATACGACTTACTTGTTAAATATGGAATTACATTGTCATAACGTTTTTTCAAATAATATGAATAATTCACCAAGGATTTCGTTTGATTGTGGAGTTTCCGTTGAAGATCAGTTATTGCTAGCATATGAAAAAAAAATTGATGTTATCTTCATTACAAATCACAATACCTTGAATGGCTATAAACAAATGTTAGAATACAAGGAAAATCATGAAAAATTTAAAAATATTAAAGTTTATCCTGCGGAAGAAATAACAATAAATACAAAAGGTCATGTATTGGCGTATGGAATCCACGATACAATAAAACCTGGAATGGATATTGATGAAACTTTAGATACAATTAGAAAACAAAATGCTGTTTCCTGTGCTGCTCATCCATTTGCTGTTTCTAATGGGATCAGAGAAAATGCAAAAAAATGCGATATGATAGAATCATTTAACAGTAATAATATTGATTACTATTCAAACATAACAGCAGAAAAATTTTCTTACGATAATAAAATGATTTCTATAGCGGGTAGTGACTCTCATGTTTTATCTACTTTTGGAAGATGTATTAATACTATAGAAGCTGAAAATAACTTAGATTCTATATTACAAGAGATGTTAAAAAGAAAATCCAAAATAACCAAAGCGGAATTGGCTTTTAAAGACGAACTTTTTGAACATGCCCACTATATTTTGTCTGCTTCAAAAGATCAATTGTTAAATTATGTACTAGTTCATCATCCATCAAAATATTCTTTGGTAAAATGGGCATTAGACTCTTTTACCTCTAAACCTAATAGTAAATTATGGAAAATACTTGGTTCGCTTGGTCTATATTTGTCCAAAAGGGTTTCTAATAAAGTCAATATGAAAGGATATAATCCTTATGTTTTTGAAGACAGATCTTGGAAAACTTTAATTTCAATGAGTCTTTACCCATAATTGGCGTTTAGTAATTCCGATTGGAAAATTTTTATAATTGGATAATCATGTAATTTATATGAATAAAGACTTCTATAAGCAACCTTTGTTGGTTATGCTTGTTAGTTCATTGTTTGTAATATCTTTTTACTTTGCAGACAATGAAGTTTCAATAGATGTAAGTGCCCAAGAAATAAATGAAGAAACAATGCAAATAGGAACTAAAAATAATTCTACCATGGATAGTCAAAAGTCAAATTGGACAGGATCAGTGAATATCTTAAATGTTATTAGAGAATCTTTTGATCCTTTGATTAAGCTTAGTTTATCTGAAGCTATCACCAGTGCAGAAACTAATATTGGTAATGAGACTTCAGCGGTAGCTGCATTCATGCATCCAGTAAAAGGATATCTCGTATATGTTATATATTTACTCAATAATCAAAATGAAGTAACAAAAGTAATTACAGATGTAGGAACTGGGGAAATTTTAAAAACCAAAAAAATGACAATAGAGGAAATGATGTATAACTTTCATCATGGTGGAATGACAAAATCATCAAGTGAATATTATACTCAAAACCATATGACGGAAAAGATGATAGATAAAAGTGATTATTAAAATATTTCACAATTAAAATATCCTAAATTAATCAATATTTTTTTTCTTTATATTAGTTGTTAACTTGAATGTCCTTTTTTAGAATCTATGGATAGTATTTTTCTAGCAAAAATAAGATAAGTTGTATGTCCAATCATTCTCATCGATGGCCTTGTCATTCCTTCTCGTGCCTCAATATTCCGAATTAGAATTTCAACACATTCAATATCGGTAAAATAATTATTTTTTAATGAAATTGCAGTTTTTTCTGCTTGATTCATGGTAGGACATATAGCCAGAAAAGCTCCACTTCCTTTTAATACTTTATAAACATGTTCTACTATCGTCCAGGGATCTCCAAGGTCAATAATGGCTGCATCAAATTCTTGTAAACTAATACCATTTCGAATATCATGTTCTGTCATTGTTACATATTCATCCATATTTGATTTAACAAGATTTTTTTTTGCGATTTTCATAAATTCCGGATTGATATCATATGTGTATACGTGTCCATTAGGTTTTACTATGCTTGCTAAAAATGTTGTTAAAGCTCCGCTTCCCGTTCCTATTTCTAATACCTTTGATCCATTTTGAATTCCACTTCTTATAGCTATATATCCTAAATCTTTAGGATAAACAATTTGTGTATTTCTTTCAGACTTCATAATATAATCAAAGATGGTAGGCTGAATCAAGTGAATTTTTTTATCTAAACTTGTTGTTATTGTCATTCCATATTCCAATCCAATTATAGAAGAAATATCAATTATTCCAAGGTGGGTATGCATTTTTTTTTCTTCTTCTACTTTAATAAGCCACTTTTTGTTAATAGTATGATACAATAAGACATAACTACCGGCAATGATTTTCATAACTTTTATCTTTAGATAGCCGTCAATTAATATTTGTTATAATACAAGAATAATTGTTTATTTTTTAAATTCTTGAGAATGTTTGTATCCCTAATAAATCAAATAAGTTTGTTAACACAATTACAAATACTTTAACAAGGAGTAATCTACTGACTTTTAAGAAAGGATCATCACATAAAACAGGTAAGCTTTCATAAAAAGAATTAAATTTAGTGGATAATTTATTGGCATGTTTTGCTATAACCTTTGGATTTAAGGTATGTACTGCTTCTTCTATAACCATAGAAAACTTTGATATTTCTTTAATAAGATCAATTTCAGTTTTGTGATTCAAGAGATTAAGTTTTAGATCTGCATTCGTTTCCATTTCAATAAATTTTGGTAAATACTCATTGCCTTTTTCTAAAATTCGGATAGCGCGAGCAAATGAATACTGTAAATATAATGAAGTATCACCATCGAGATTAAGAGCTTCTTTCATATCAAAAGTTATCATCTTATCTAAATCTTGTTTTATGAGATTATATCTAATTGCTGAAACTGCAATTCCTTCTGCAATTTTTTCTGTAATGGAATCAATCCAATCAGGATTCCGTTTCTTAATTTCAGAAAAAGCTTTTTTGTATAATTCATCTAAAATAATATCTGCATTAATAAATATTCCTTTTCTACCTGACATATGAATAATTTTCTTATTTGTTTGTTCTAATTCCAATCCAATAGATTGCACTGTTTCTTGACTAAGCGCAACTGCTTCATATCCAAGATATACATATTTTTTGGTAGTAGTATCATCAACCTTTTCTATAATATTTGAAATAATATTTTGTAATCGTGCTTGTCGTGAATCTATTATTGTTATAACTGTAGTAGGTTTTTGGTCATTAGAAAATAACTTATAATTGTTAGATAGTTCATCTTTACTTTCTGATTTCAACATAGTTTTCCATAAAATAGACGTATCCCACTGGATTGAGAATTTTTTATAAGTAAAGGGATCTTCAACTAGGTTTAATTTCCATACTGCAAATGAGATATCTTTTGCAATATAAGTAGCAGTTTGATCACTTCTTACCACTACCTTTTCTTCATTATTTTCATCTTTAATTAACCAACAATTGATATTTTTACCTTCACTTGAAAAATGGATAATATTATTGTCTTTTAAAAGATTAAATGTATTTTTCCAAAGTTTTGATAATAAAATTTGTGATTCAATAATAAGTAAATCATACCTAGCTTTGATTCTCCAACAAGTCAAAAGTTGCTGTTTAACAATCTTCTCAACTATAAAATTTGTAAATTCTGCTATGTCTGTATCTCCTTTTTCAATCTCTTTGATAACCAATTTTCTTTTTTCAATTAAATCAGGGTTTGTCTTATACAACTCATTTATTTTTACATATATTTCACCACAATATTGGTCAAATTTAATGGTTTTATCATTACTTTCAGAATTAAAACCAGCAAATTTAAATGCTACAATGAGATCTGCAATTTGAACACCAGAATCATCTATATAATTTAATACAATAACTTTATGATTAGTTAATTTAAATAACCTATATAATGAATCGCCTAATATAATATTCCTAAGATGTCCAATATGAATCGCTTTATTAGGATTTACGCTAGTGTGTTCAATGGTTATTTTAGTATTTTTTCCTATATCTGGAAACGAAAGTTTCTCTTGTTTAACAATTTCCAATATGAATCTATTAAAATGTTTATAATTAATATTAAAATTAATATGTCCTGAAGGATGAGCCTCTGCCTTTAATATCAAAGAATCTTTACCCTTATTTTTTAATTGAATATTAATAGAATTGTAAACAAGTTCTCTAGCAATTTCATAAGGTTTTTTATGATTTTTTTTACCCAATAAAAAAGCAATATTTGTTGTTAAATCACCAAATTCACTTTTTGGGGGTTCTGATACGTCATAGTTAATGACATCATATTTTAAATCTAAAAGTGATCTGTTAACTATTCTTCTGATTTCATGGATTACCTCTTTAAGACTCATATGATAGCATTTTTACCAAAAAAATTGAGCGCTATATAATCTAATGCCTCAACTAAGCCTTTTCCCTCATTTTCTGAGACAACGTGGTTGGCTTTTGATTTTACAATTTTATCAGAATGATTTAACGCAATGCTAAAACCACAAAATTCAAACAAAGGAATATCAGTTTCACTATCACCAATTGTTACTGTTTCCGAGGGATTTATTTTTAAAATATCTAATGCTTTTGCAAGACCCGTAGCTTTATTGATTCCTCTATTATTAATATGAAAAGAATATTTACTGTCGTATAGATCGAGATCTAAATTATTTTCTTTAAAGATTTTCTTACCTTTATCAATATCAAAAGTTCTTTCTAAGACAATCTCCGTCATACGATCGAAGCCATTTGTAATTTTAACATTTTCAATTTTTCTATTTAAAGTATTATATCCCATGATGCATTTTTCTTTATTACCTAACAGAATATGGTCTGAAGGGCTTATAGTAACGACTCCACCATTTTCTCCAACAGCAATTTTTGTTGTCCCTCCAAATACTGATAATATATAAGCTTCAATTGAAGATCTTCCAGTTACATAAATAATTCTATAGCCTAATTTTTCTAAAGTCCTAAGGTTCTGGAATGCAGGAAGGTGAATAGTCCCCCCACCATTCTCAGTCAAAGTACCATCAATATCAATTGCAAAAGCTTTAATTAACAAAGTCGTAATAAATTTTGATTACAATCATAATTTGATCTAAAGTTTCCATTATTATAGTATTTAATTTTCTTCCCCTTTTACTTCTCTTCTTGTTCTAAACTTTGGCGTTATTCCTAAAGGACTATAATTTCCTGTTGAGCAAGTAAAGCATAAATCTTCTTCAGGTATTCCTATTGCTTTAGCAAGATTTGTTGTATTATTATAAAAAACTTTATCTGCACCAATTAATTTGCTTACTTTTGTATTAAGTTCTATTTCTTTTCCGTCTTTTATAATTTGTTGGTTTGCCAATAGTTCATCCATTGAGGGAAAATCAATTCCTGCATAACAAGGATATCTTACAGGAGGATAAGTAACTATCATGTAGATTTTGTTAGCACCCGCCTTTCTTAGAGTTCTAATAATAGATTCTGAACTTGTTCCTCTGATTATACTATCATCTATCACTACAACATTTTTGCGATTGATAATATCTTTAATAGGAAGAATTCCTTTATTAATTTCAACTCTGTCTGATTGATAAGGTTCTATAAAACTTCGCAAGGCACCTTTATTAATATGTCTATCCTTAACTAATCCTTCCTCAAAAGGTAAGCCTGTCTGTTGAGCATAACCTAATGCAGCAGGTCTTGCAGAATCAGGCACTGGAATTACTATGTCGGCTGAATCAATTGGACATGCTTTACCTAAAAATTCTCCCATTCTTTTTCTAGCTGCATAAATATTGACTCCTTCCATTATACTCACCGGATGAGCAAAATAAGTATATTCAAAAGCACAATGTGCATGGGGCTTTTCGGCTGAAAAGGTTTCGCTCTCTAACCCTTTTGTACTTAGTTTTATTAATTCTCCTGGCTCTATATCTCTTATTAAGTAAGCACCTACTGCAGAAAAAGCACACGATTCTGATGCAATAATATATGTATTTGTTTCTTGGTGAAAACCTAAAACCAATGGTCGAAAGCCTTTTGTATCTCTTGCTGCATAAACCGATCCTTGATCAGTCAAGAAGGTAAAACAAAATGAACCTATCATCTCTTGCTTTAGAATTTGAATTGAATCTTTCATATTCATCGTACTAGAAAGATGCTCTACAAGTCTTTTAGCTGCTATTAGCGTATCGCTCATGGTTTGAGGCGTAAAGGTACATCCTCCAACCATATTTGCCATTTCTTCAACATTTGCAATTGTTCCATTATGTGCAATACATAGATCTTTGACTTTTAATGGTTGAGCATTCTCTATTGTGCTCTTACCAAAGGTAGAATATCTAACATGACCTATCGCAGCATTTGATTTGAACTTTGTAATAATAGTTTTAAAATTATCTGCATAACTGGAAACCAAACCTAATTGTTTGAATGGTTTTTTATTAGGAACGGCTATACCCCATGATTCTTGACCTCTATGTTGTAGAGCACGTAATGAATCAATAAGAATTGGAATTACATTATGTTCATCTAGAGAAAAAACTCCAACAACACCACAATTTTCCCTTACCATTTAGAATACACCATTATTACTCAATTAAAATATTTGAATCCTATGTCTTTGTAGTATATATGATTTATTTTATTACACATTTATTATTTAAATTCAATAACTTTTCATTATAGTGGAAATATTTTCATAATATTTTCTTGCAATTTTTACTTCAAGATTAATAGCTTTCTTATTTTTCTGTTGGAATATTATTCTATCTGGAAATTTTACGACTTTTCCTATTTTGGCATATTCTAAATTTTTAAATTTATACAATTCCTTTTCAAGTTTATCTTCATCTTTTGTTCCTATAATAAATCTAGAAGGAGTTTCTGAAAATAAAAGATGATCTAATCGTTTACAATTATTAGGAACTTTATCTAAGTCAATCTCTATTCCGCAATTACCACCAATTGCCATTTCTGACAAAGCAATAGAGAGGCCTCCCTTTGAACAATCATGAGCACATGTAATTAATCCCTTTTTTATTACATTTAATATGAGATCTGAATTTCTAGAATCCCCATGTAAATCCAAATGAGGGACAGAGCCACCTATAATTCCATTCAAATATTGATAATATTCAGATCCTCCCATCTCGTCAGATGTGTTTCCTATAATATATAAGGTATCATCATAATTTGGAATTGCTTTTGCAATATGATTCTTGTCTTCGATTAATCCAACCATTCCTATGACTGGTGTAGGTTTAATCGGTCCATTCTTAGTTTCATTATAAAAACTAACCTTGCCTCCTACTACAGGAATTTTATTGAATTTACTAAAACCAATTATAGCCTCTATACATTTTTGAAATGTCCAAAAGATTTCAGGATTTTCAGGATTACCAAATTGCAAATGATCAACTATTCCTATCGGCTTTCCACCGGAGCATATTATATTTGCCCGGCATTCGGAAAGACATGATAAAGCGCCTTGATATGGATTCAGATAACATAATTTAGAATTTCCATCTAACTTTGCTGAAAGAAATTTATTATTATTTAATTTTAAAACTGCTGAATCAGTAATACCCGGCTTAATAATGGTTCTTAATCCTATCTCTTGATCAAATTGTTGAAAAATCCAATTCTTGAAGGCAATAGTTGGATTTGATAACATGTTGAGAACTGTCATGTTCAAATCTTTAGGATTCTTTAGCAAAATGTTCTTTACTCTCAAATTCTCAATATATTTAGGCTTTGTACTTTTTCGGTTTAATAATGGAGCATAAGCTATCAAATGTGAAGGCATTTTTGCAATAATTTTTTTATCTTTGTATATTACCAGGTTTTTATGATTTTTAACTTTGCCAATTATTGCAAAAGGGACCTCATATTTTTTAAGAATTTTTGAAAATTTCGAAAATTTATTTTTGCTAATAATATATAACATTCTTTCTTGGGATTCAGAAATCATAATTTCTGTCGGGGCCATATTATGATATTTTAGCGGAACTTTAGAGATATCTATGTCAAAGCCTTTATCTAAATTAGCAGAAGTTTCAGAAAGGCAACAAGACAAACCTCCTCCTCCTAAATCTTTTACTGCTTTTAATACATCATTTTCAATAGCTTCTCTTGTCACATCAATTAATAACTTTTCCATGAATGGATCGGGAATTTGTACTGCAGATCTGTTTTCTTGTTCCAATTCTTTTGATGCAAAGGATGCACCATGAATTCCATCTCTTCCAGTTAGACCTCCTGCTAAAATGATGATATCATTTGCTTGAATAACATTTTGTATTATATTGTCTTTTTTTCCAAATCCTATTGCTGCCACATCGACCAAACAATAATTCTCAAATGATTCATCAAATTCTATCTCTCCTCCAACGGTTGGAATTCCTATACAATTTCCATAATCTGCTATTCCTCTAACTACATTTTTTAATAGCCATTTAGAATGTGAATATAATTCACTATTTGCATTCATAGAATATTTGATACTACTATGATAATGAGGGGAACTAATAGACCCGAATCTTAATGCATTTAGTAAAGCAATAGGCATAGTTCCCATAGAAATAATATCGCGAATTATACCTCCTATTCCTGTAGCTGCACCCCCATATGGTTCGACAGCAGATGGATGATTATGACTTTCAATATGTATGGTAATTACTTCGCCATTGCCAACATCAATAACTCCTGCATCATAACCTGGACCAACTAAAATTTGGTCGCCTTTGCTTGGAAGGAGTTTAATATATTTTTTTGAGGATTTATATGAACAATGTTCTGACCATTGCGCACCTACAATCTCCTTTTCCATGGAATTGGGTTCGCGTTTTAATTCTTTTGTAAGATACTTTAATTCTGTTTTAGTTAATATTTCCAAATAATTTAGATTAAGGATTTTACTATTTATGAGCTTATTTTTTTAGAAAATTCATTAATGAATCAAAAATTCTCATAGCTTTACCAGTTAATCCAAATGATTCTAATTCACTTTGACATGTTCTTTCTGGATGTGGCATCATCCCTACAATATTTCCTGAATCATTACAAATTCCTGCAATAGATTCAATAGATCCATTCGGATCATCGTTATGATAACTAAAAACAATTTGATTTTTTTTTCTAACTTCTTTTAATTGGTCGTCATTTAAGATATACCTTCCTTCTCCATTAGCAATAGGAATTTTGAATACTTCATGCTTTTGAAAAGATAATGTAAAGGGAGTATCCGTGTTTCTGACTTCGAGATCTGTCCATTTACAAATAAATTTCAGAGAGTTATTTTTGATTAAAGAACCTGGTAGTAATTCCGACTCTACCAATATTTGAAATCCATTACAAATGCCTAATATTGGTACTCCTTGATTACCAAGTCTTTTAACTTCTTTGATTATCGGACTATGAGCTGCTATAATTCCTGCTCTTAACCTATCACCAAAAGAAAACCCACCTGGAATAATTATGGCATCGTAATTTTTTATATTCTCTTTTTTATGCCAAATAAGATCTGCTTTTACCTTGTAGATATGGGTTAAAACATGATAAACATCTTTGTCACAATTACTTCCAGGAAATATTGGGACACCAATTGTTAACATTAGGTTATAGTAAAAAAAGTGGTGTTATAGGAATTAATATTTTTTGATCTAAAAAAAGTAATTTCAATTATTTTCATATTAATTTAATTGATAGAATTATAAGGTTTTTCATTTTATAATATATTTCATTGCCATGGATGAATTAGTAAGAGACATAATGACCAAAGATCTCCTCACTATCTCTGAAAAAGATACTGCGTTAAAAGCCGCACAATTAATGAGTGAAAAGGGAGTTAGCTCATTAATTGTTTTATCTGATGAGCAACCAATTGGGATAATTACAGAACGAGATTTTATCAAAAAAGTTTGCCTCAAAGAATTAAAATTATCAAGTGTAAAAGTAGGTGATATGATGTCTAAAATAAGAACTTCTGCTTCTCCTGATACTTCAATTGATGTTGCAGTTCAAAGAATGGTAAATAATAGAATAAGAAGGTTACCTATTATTGAAAACGGAAATTTAGTCGGAATAATTACTGTAACCGACTTAGCTAAACATTTACGGACTATTTTACTTTTAAATAGGGCACTTTCACATCATTCCTCACAATGAATTATTCAAATTGAATAATTTGTACTTATTGATTTCTTGAGATTTATCTTTTTAAACATCTTTATTTATTTCCTCTTTATGTATTACATTAACGTGACAATTGCTTACAAGAGGATTAAATATTCTCAAATCTTCACACATCTTTCTTGTATTTGATATTGCTTCTTTTGAATTATTTGCACTTATAATTATTTTTAATACCTTAGCCGTTCTAACTGATTTAATATTCCCATAATTATTTTTTAAAATTAAATCGCGGTATATTGTTTCTCCTTCAGGGTCATTTATGAAAGATTTATTTTCTATTGTAACAATAACATTAAATTCTTGATTTATCACTAATGATTTCTAAAATTATAGTTACTTAAATATATTGTAATTATTGGCAAAGAATTAATTATAGTGATAATAGAAAAGTCGATAAGTATAAGGTCATGTAGCTCAGCCTGGCCAGAGCGAAGGTTTTGTAAACCTTAGGTCGTGGGTCCAAATCCCACCATGACCTATTAATTCTTCAAGACTAAAGCTAAGTTTCTCGCCAAAGTGCGCGAGCTTTTGCTAAGATAACAAATGCCATAGCATATACTAACTGTACTGCTATTCCAATGAATAATGACCAATTTTGAGGCGTATCAAAACCCATTGCATATTGAATCATCAAGGAAGCATGAGTTGTAGGTACAAGATAGGAAGCAAATTGAAGAGTTTCTGGAAGCTTAGAAATTGAATAAAATACAGGAGGTAAAATAGTTAAAAAAATATTAACAAAAGATATAATTTGCGTTGCATTTCTCATATTTAACATATGGGAAGATAAAAAGAAACCCATACTTGAAGTAGAGATCCATACAATTAGTATTATAAATATAAGTAATGGAATGTAAACTAAAGTAACCCCAAGATAAAAAACTAAAAATAAAAGAATTAGAAGGGCTGGCAATCCAAATAAAATTTCTGATAATGCCAAACCTGTCATATAAGTTAATGGTGATACAGGAGAGGCTACAAACATGTCCTGTATTTTATATTCTGTTTTATAATATGTAATATCTTGTCCCAATGCTAAACCATATCCTACTAAAGCCATGACTAAACTTCCACTTATAGCAAATTGAGTATACTGTCCATCGCTAATGATATATAAAACAAATAGTAAAGAAAAAGGAGTTATTGCAGAAAAAATTAAGGAGAGAGGGTTTCGTCTCAACCATAGGATTCCAGTTGTATATGCTATAATTAAAATTTGATAAAATATAAAAATATAAGAATTGTTTTCCTTCGGAAAAATCATGTTTCTATTTCAATTTTTTTATTATAGATAATTATAAAAATATATTTTTTCATATCTATTACAATTGAAATTAATACATAAAGGAAAAGTCAAAGATGTTTATCAGTCTTATAATAATAATGACAATAATCTCTTATTTGTTTTTTCAAATCGAATATCTGCATTTGATGTTGCAATGAAACAAGAAATTCCAAGAAAAGGAGAAATCTTATGTAAATTCGCCAAGTTTTGGTTTGATAATCTAGATGTTGATAATCATATGATAAAAACAATTGACAACAACAAAATGTTAGTTGAAAGATTATCAATGATCCCAATTGAATGTGTAGTAAGGGGTTATTTTTATGGTAGCTTGGTTGATCGATACAACAATAATCAAATTGATATGACTAGTTCTCCTGACTTTCACATTTTATCGCAGGATTTTGATGAAATAATAGCTACTAAATTATCTGAACCATTATTTGATCCATCTACAAAATCATTTGAGCATGATCTTCCTATCTCTAAAAGTACAATTATTTCCTCTAATATCTTGTCAGAAAATGATTATAATTATTTGAAAAATAAATCTATAAAACTTTATCTCGAAATGAGTCGTATCGTAGAGACAACAGGTTTTATAATTGCAGATGTAAAATTTGAATTTGGTTTTAATAAGAAAGGTGAAATAATCTTAGGAGATTCGCTTGGCCCAGACGAATATAGAATTTGGAATAAAGAAAACTACCAGAAAGGAATACTTCAAGAAAGCTATGATAAACAAATTCTAAGAGATTGGCTTACGAAAATCGGCTTTAAAGAAAAAGTTAATGAATATACTTTACAAAATAAAAAACCAGAACCTCCACAATTACCTTTGTACATAATCAAAAAAATTTTAGATAGATACATTTATTCTTATGAAAAAATCACAGGAATAAAATTTGAATAATTTAGATATCCTTTAATAATCATTTGCTGAAATTCTTAAAATCCCTCTTGTGTTTGGATTTTGTAATTTTGATACTATTTCTCGTGGTAGATGAATAGATGCTTTATCACACTTTACCGAAGCAGTTCGTGAACAAACAAAATTACTTGTTCTTATCACAATATCATGTGGATTTATTAGTGTAAGGTTACTATTTCCAAAGCCATTTATCTGAAATATATAATCTCCAACAATAATTTCTAATTTTATTGGAATGTTATCCCTAGTTATTAATTTTTGTAATTTTGGATTTAAATTATTGCAAGCCTTATTAGCTTTAATTCCTATAATACAATTTCCCTCTCGTGTAAGATAATCATCTTTGGTTATCTCTATTGATCTTCGATGAGTAGCAAGAACATTTGGATGACCATAAAATTCAATTTCATCAGATATCATTATTCAAGAAGGTGTGTTAATAAGGTAAATTTAAATTAAACACAACAAAGTAGTAATATCGAATTGTTACCAGCAGCAGCAGGTTATGATAGAGCTATAACAGTATTTTCTCCTGATGGAAGATTATATCAGGTTGAGTATGCCATTGAGACAGTAAGAAGAGGTACTCTAGCTATAGGGATAAAATGTAAAGATGGAGTACTTTTGGCGGTTGAAGAAAAAACAAGAAAATTACAAATTTCAGATGTAACTCAAAAGATATTTCAAATTGATGATCACATTGGAGTAGCTGCAGCAGGTTATATTCCTGATGCAAGAGCCCAAGTTGATCATGCCAGATTTTTCGCTCAAAGTAATAAGTTAATTTATGATGAGCCCGTAGACGTAGAAATAGTTGCAAAAAATATTGCAGACATGTCCCAACAATTAACACAATATGCAGGTGTACGGCCATTTGGAGTTGCATTAATTATAGCAGGTGTTGATAAAACAGGTGGGGAGTTATTTTTAACTGATCCTAGTGGAACTTTTATAGGCTATGATGCAATTGCTATTGGTCAAGGAAGTGATCAAGTAAATGAATTCTTAGAAAAATATTATAGAAATGACGTTTCAATAGAAGAAGCAGGAAAACTAGCTCTAGAATCAATTTATTTGGTAAGCGAAGAAAAGGCAGAAATTTCCCATATTAAGATGTCCTTAATTGAAAATGAAAATAAAATTATGAGAAAAGTAACTGAAGAAGAAATAGATAGATTTGCAAGAATGGCAAAAGAAAACCCTACAAATTCAAAAGAAAAATCGCTCTAATTAACTTATTATAGTGTTTTTACTTTAATAATTTAAATTGACAGTCCGCTTGGGTTCTAAAGCTCCAAATCTACATGTTGAGGAGTGGATTCAGGGTTTACCAACTAATATTGATAAAAATATTGGAAAAGTAGTTCTCGTTGAAGTATTTCAAGTAAATTGTCCTGGATGTTTTATGTATGCAATACCAAATGCAATAGAAATTTATAAAAATTATAGTAAAGATGATGTTGTTGTATTAGGATTGGCTACTGCCTTTGAAGATTATGATAAAAATACAAAAGATAATTTACGAATGTTATTGTCTTCTGGACAAGTAATTGGAGAAACATTAAATGCACTCAACCAATATGGGCAATTAAACGATGGGAATAAACTCAATTATAAAATTCCTTTCCCTGTAGGTATGGATATTTTGCGTAAAAATAATTCCAATTTTTCAGATTCACATATCCTAGAATTTATTGAGGCAAATATCCCCAATTACGATTCTTATAGCGAATCCGAGAAGAAAATTTTATTTGAGAGAGTAAAAAGTTATCTTAAAAACAAAAAATATTCTGCCCTGACTTTTGACCAATATCAACTACAAGGTACTCCTTCTGCAATACTGGTTGATAGAAAAGGCATTTTAAGAAATGTTTTTTTCGGTGCTAATAATTATCTTAATGGTTTGATCAATCAATTAATAAATGAATGAATGAATCGAAAACTTAGAATTTTTGTAGCAATACCAGATTCCTCTTTATCTGATGAGAAGAATCTGAGAGAAAAAACTATAAAAATTGGAAGATTCGCTAGGGTCTTTTCTATTTTCGGTGTTAATAAAGTTATCATATACAAAGATCCTACTACTAAAAATATGAATTCAGATAAACTACTGATGAAATTAATTCTTGACTTTCTAAATACACCACAATATCTAAGAAAATCAATTTATCCATTGAATCATGAATTATCATATATTGGTTTACTTCCACCTATAAGAGCACCACAACATAAAAAAAAAGTTAAACTTAGTGAGGTAAAGGCAGGTGAACTAAGGATAGGCCTTATTTATCATAAAAAGTCTCTTCTTAATCAAATATCTAACAATAAAAAATTCATCATTGATTGGAGAAATAAAACATATGAATATTATGTAGATGTAGGTCTAGATTCTCCTATTCCATTTTTAGGACAAGGAAAGGATGGACAAAAGATAATTGTTAAATTTATTGATTCTTATCCCAATCTAAAAGCTATTCAAACAACAGAAACTGACATAGAAAAGGAATATTTGGGTTATGATATATTGAGTATTAATTCCATTGATGAATTTATAAAAAAGATTGATCAAAAAACATTTGTTGTATTTACATCAAAAAAAGGAATGTTATTCAAAAACAAGGAATCTGAATTTAAAGAGATCATAAAAAAATTTGAGATTTTATTAATCGTCTTTGGTTCGCCTAGTAAAGGAATAAATGAGATATATCCTACTTTTCAAAAAATAAATAATTCTATGTATCTTAATATGTTTCCTCACCAAAAGACTGAGACTATAAGATTAGAAGAAGCACTTTTAGGAACTTTAACAATATTTAATCATTTTCTAAACTAATTAACATAATGTAATTTATTATCTTCACTTCAATTAAATTTATTAATGAGATCAGAAAGTCTTTTGTTGTATCCATGGGTCATAGAAAGTATAGTTCCCCAAGAAGAGGAAGTCTAGCGTTTTATCCTAGAAATAGAGCCAAGAGTCTAGAGTCTAGACTACGAAATTGGCCAGAAATCTCTGGAAATAGTTCTCTTTTAGGTTTTGCGGGATTTAAGGCAGGTCAGATTCAAGTTATGACAATAGATGATAAAGAAAAAACTCCAAATTTTGGTAAACAACTTGATAATCCGTCAACGGTGATTGCAACACCGCCTATTAATATAATTGGTATAAGATGTTATAAAAAAGATGCTTATGGAGAAAAGGCTTTTATCGATGCTTATTCAAAAGACTTACCAAAAGAATTAGAAAGAAAATTTAAGACCAAATATAATGAAAAATTTTTTGAAATGATTGAATCATCTTTTGATTCTATTTCTTCTATTTTTGCAGTTGTAGCAGTTTCTCCTAAAAAAGCAAATCTATCTCAGAAAAAACCATTTGTTTTTGAAATAGGAGTATCAGGAAAAGATATCCAAACAAAATATCAGTATGTGAAAGATATTTTAGGAAAGGAAATTAAAATATCTGATGTTTTTCAAAACGGTCAATTTATAGATGTATCAGGAATCACACGTGGTAAGGGTGTTGAGGGTCCAGTTACTCGTTTTGGTGTAAAGCGAAAACAACACAAATCTAGAAAAAGTGTAAGAGCTGTAGGAACCTTGGGTCCTATTTCACCTGCGGTGGTTATGTATTCAGTACCAAGACAAGGACAAAGAGGTTTTCATCAAAGAACTGAATATAACAAAAGAATATTGATGGTATCTCCAGCACATGGTTCTACACAAACACCAGCACAACCTTCAAAAGTTCCAATTAATCCTCCAGGCGGTTTTAAACATTTTGGATTAGTTAATACTGATTATATTGTAGTAAGAGGCTCTATACCTGGAGTACCGAAAAGGTTAGTTAAAATGAGGCACCCTATAAGATATCCTGCTAAAAAGGTACTTGAACCTAAAATTATTGAGGTAATTGCAAAATGAGTGTAGTAAAAATTTTAGAAATGGACGGAAGTAATCAAAATACTATAGACCTACCAACGATTTTCAAAACTCCCTATCGTCCAGAAGTGATTCAAAAAGTTTACAATAATATTAATTCCTATTCATTTCAGAAACAAGGTAGATATCCTGCTGCTGGTCAGATGGTTAGTGCAGAGTCTCGAAATACTGGATTAGGAATTGCAAGATTGGCTAGGGCAAAAGGAGAAGGTTTTCCACGCGCAGGTCAAGCAGCAGGGGTAGCAGGCGTTAGACATGGTAGACTTGCTCATCCTCCAGTCTCATGGAAAAATATATACAAAAAAGTAAATAAAAAAGAAAAATTATTAGCTTTATGTTCTGCTATTGCTGCAACAGCTAACGCTGATCTGATTAGAAAACGTGGTCATCGTTTCAGCAATAATATACAATTACCAATAATTGTTTCAAATAAAATTGAATCAATAACAAAATCAAAAGACTTAGAGAAGATTCTTATAAAAATAGGACTCGAAGATGATCTAAAACGTACACATGTGCGCAGAATTAAATCTGTACATAAAAACGATACAAATAGAAGATCTGCATTAAGTGTCCTAATAATTGTAAGCAATGATGACAATGTAGGAAGATTAAACAATTCTCTCCCAGGAATTGCAGTAAAAACAGTAAAATCAGTAAGTGTATTAGATCTCGCTCCAGGTTCTAAACCCGCAAGATTGACCATTTTTTCTGAAAGTGCTATTAAAGAACTAAACACTTTAAAATCCGCTTCAAGTATAAAGATAGAGATGAATAGTTAATGAAGAAAAATTTAGCAGCGTTAAAATCAGCTAGATCTGTTAAGCAAAAAAGAAAAACTTCAAACTACGGAAATGAAAAACCATTAATTATCGAACCATATATCACGGAAAAATCATTTAATTTAATAGAAAAAGAAAAAAAATTAACATTTATTGTAGATGAAATAGCAGATAAAAAATCTATAAAACAAGAATTACATGATCTTTACGAAGCCGAAATAGTTGAAGTTAATACTGCAAGGACTATAGATGGAAAAAAAGCATTCGCAAAGTTCAAAGACTTAGATTCTGCAAGAGACTTAGCTACAAAACTCGGATTGGTTTAATATGTCAAAACAAATTATTCTCGGTAGATTTAAAAATAAGCCATTGGAGGTATAATTCGTATTGGTTAGGGAATTTAAATTTAGAGGTTATAGTCAAGATCAATTAAAATCGATTTCAATAGAATCACTCTTACCATTATTAAATGCACGACAAAGAAGATCTTTGAATAAAAGAGTTGGAAAATATATGACTGATCAGAAACGAAAGTTAAGAGAAGAGATTAAACTTGCCCGTAATGGCAAGTTGAATAATAAATTAAAAACGCATGTTCGGGATATGATTATCTTGCCTGATATGATAGGTCTCTCAATTAGTGTACATAATGGTAAAGAATTTTTTGATGTTACTATTAGGCCCGAAATGGTAGGGCATTATTTAGGAGAATATGCTATTACAAATAGAAGAGTACAACATGGTTCACCAGGAGTAGGATCATCTAGATCCAGTTTGTATGTCCCTTTAAAGTGATTGAGTTATGCCAAATTATTCTTATGCATATAAAAATTTTGATAAAAGTAGACAAGTCAGATCTGCTATTAGGGAAAAAGACATTTCTCATAAACATGCTAGAGAGATTTCTTTAGCAATAAAGAATCTTTCTATTGAGAAAGCAAGAGATTATCTTGACTCTGTTTTACGAAAAGAAATAGCAGTCCCGTTTAGGAGGCATAATAATGAAGTTGCCCACCGCTCTAATATTCGTGATGGATTTAGTGCAGGCCGATTTCCATCAAAAGCAACACACGAATTTCTAAAACTTTTGGATAATCTAGAAAGCAATGCTGAATACAAAGGTATGGATCTTGATAGATTAAAGATAATAAATATTGTTGTTCATAAAGGTACTCGATTAAAGAGATTTACTCCACGTGCTATGGGAAGAGCAAGCCCAAAGTTTGATACTCTAGTACATGTTGAAATGATCGCACAAGAAGGTGTAATAACAGAATGAATGCAGCAAAAAATGTAATGTCTAATAATTATAAAAATATGGAACTAGATGAATATCTAAAACAGGCACTAAAAGAGACAGGATATGGGGGTGTGGATATACAAAAAACACCGATTGGTACTAGAATAACATTATATGTAACTCGTCCAGGATTAGTAATAGGAAGAAAAGGCGCCGGTATAAAAGATCTTACGTCAAAGTTAGAGCAAAAATTTGGATTAAATAATCCTCAAGTTTCAGTAATGGAAATTGAAGTTCCAGAATTAAATCCCAAAATCATGGCTAATCGAATAGCTCAACTTGTAGAGAGAGGAACAGCCTTTAGAAGAGCTGCCATGTGGACAATAAATACAGTAATGGGAGCTGGAGCAATGGGTGTGGAAGTTACTATAGCAGGAAAATTAAGAAGTGAAAGAGCACATTTCGAAAAACATGTTGTAGGAGTAATGCCTAAAAGTGGAAATTCTGCAGATAAAATAGTAAAACTAGGCGTAACCGACGTGTTAACTAAAATGGGTTTGATGGGTATTCAGTTACGAATTGCTTTAAAGAATGAAATGCCAAGTGAATTTGAACTCATAGACTCAAGAAGTGAAACTGATTCTAATACTAGTCTGCAATCAGATCAAAATGTAGGAGAGGAAATTGATCAAAATATTGCAGAAGAAGTTCCTGTTCAAAAAAACACTATAGAGAAAAAAAATAATGTAGAAAAAAATAATCAGAATATAAAAAAACCTTATCAAAAACAAAACCTTAAAACAAAAGATATAAAAGATAAATCCGTAAAACAAAATAACCTTAAGGATAATGAAAAAGGAGAAAGTGTTAAAAGTAAATGAGTAGAATAAAATTATCAACTCTTCGAGAAATGAATGATCATGATCTTGAGGATAAATTATTGGAATTGAAGGCGGATCTATCTAAATTACGATCAGAAGGAGCTAAAGGTACTTTGAAAAAAGAAAGTTCTAGTATACGATGGGCTAGAAGAGACATTGCTAGAATTCTTACTCTAATAAACGAGAGACAAATAGAAAAAAAGGTTTAGAAGAGATATGCGATCTGTAGAAAATATATTATATCATGAGTTAATTGGATTAAAAATAAAAATCTGCCAATCCCCCCAAGCTGACTTTATAAATGTAATTGGTCAAATTGTTTATGAAACAAAAAATATGCTTTTTATAAAAACATTCAATGGTATTAAAAAAATTGCAAAAAATATAATTTATAAATGTATTATTTATATTCAAAGAAACGCTTGCTTTATAAATGGTAATCAATTGATAGGTCGACCAGAAGATAGAATTTTAAAGATAAAGAGATAATATGCGATATGGTTAGAAATATAGGTCTTATGGTTTCATTACCAAAAAAATCTTGTGAAGATGAATTGTGTCCTTTCCATGGAAGCTTGCCAGTTCGAGGAAGATTGTACATAGGAACAGTAGAGAGCAATAAATCTTCAAAGATGATTGTTGTTTCAAGAGAATATAATAGATTAGTGAAAAAATATAAAAGATATGAAAGAAGCAAATCTAAAGTTCATGCTTTTCTGCCAGATTGTATTGCTGTTAATGAAGGGCAAAAAGTAAAAATAGCTGAATGTCGGCCTTTATCTAAAACAGTATCTTTTGTAGTAGTTGAAGGAGATAATAAAGATGGCATCTAAGTCAAGAGCAGTTTCTGCCAAAGGAGCATCAGAATTTCGTCCTTATATAACAAGGGCATTGCCAGTTACAACAGAAATGGTATGCGCTGATAATACTGGTGCAAAAATTCTAAGAATTGCTCAAGTTACAAAATATAAAGGTCGCCATTCAAGAATGCCTTCTGCTGCAGTAGGAGATCTTGTCACTGTGACTGTTAAAAAAGGTCCTGCACAACTAAGAAAACAGATTTTTGGTGCAGTAATAATTAGACAAAAATATCCTATAAGGAGATTAAGTGGTGTTAGAGTAACATTTGAAGATAATGCTGCTGTTTTAGTCACTCCAGAAGGTGAAATCAAAGGAACTGATATAAAAGGACCTGTTGCGGCTGAAGCAGCAGAAAAATGGCCAAGGATTGCAAATCTTGCGTCATTCATAGTATAAGAATATGGTGATTATATATGGTAAATAAAAATACGATTATTAATATAAAAAAACATGTAATTGATAAAAACATTCGTTCACCTCTTGCAGATACTTTGAGAGATGAATACCATAAGAGAAATGCCCGTGTAATTAAGGGAGATACTGTCAAGGTACTACGAGGAGAATATAAAAATGTGGAAGGCAAAGTAGAGAAAGTTAAAACAGGTAGATCTACCCTTTTTATTGAGGGTATTCAAAGAGAAGCCTCTAAAGGAGGCAAAGTAAAAGTTCAGATACATTCTTCTAATGTTATGATTACATCATTAAATTTACAGGATAAACAGAGAGCAAATGTAATTCGAAAAATAAAACCTTCGCCAAATGAAAAAAAAGAAGTTAAAATAAAATCAAATTCACCTAAAACAAAGATAAGACGAAATTTGAATGTTAAAAATGTTCTCAATAAACAATCAAAAAAGATAGCCGGCTCTCAACGTAGTCAAGATAATAAAGGGGATCAATAATCATCATGCTGTTAGAAATTAAAATGTATTTAAAATTACAAATGGAGGCTGAATAAAAAATGGCAAAAAAAGGAGGAAGAACTACCGTAAAAAGACAATTAGCTCCAACTTTTTGGGATATAAACAGAAAAGAAGGACGCTTTATACAAAGAATTCATCCCGGATCGCATTCACAAAAGCATGCGTATCCACTTGGTACTATTTTACGTGATGTATTAAAAGTAGCAAAAACTATGCATGAAGCTAAAAAAATTGTTGATGGAGGCAAAGTAAAGGTAGACAATGTATTAAGATATAATATCAACTTCGCCGTAGGATTAATGGATACCATTGAGCTAATTCCTTCAAAACAATCTTATCGATTTGTGCCTAAGAATTCACTTTTATTACATCCAATAGAAATAACTGAAGAAGAAAAAGCAATAAAACTTGTAAAGATAAAAACAAAAAATATTGTCAAAGGAAATAAAATACAATATACTTTTCATGATGGTAAAACTGTTCTTTCTGACAGTATTTATTCCGTTGGTGATACTTGTCTTATTAAATTACCAGAATTAGAAACTATTCAACACCTAAAACTAGAAACAGATTGTCTTGTAATATTAACAAGAGGAGACAATGCTGGAAAAATTGGAAAAATCCAAGAAATAAAAGAAGGAACATTTTCTCTTCCTAAACGTGTTGTTATTCTTGTAGAGTCAAGAATATTGGAAATTCCAATCGATGCAATTATGGTTATTAGTGAAAGTAATGAAAATAATCCTAAAATAAAAGTGAGTTAATGACATGTCTGAAATAAATAAAGATTCACATGGAATAATGAAAAAGATTGATATTGAGAAAATTGTAATAAATATCGGTGTTGGAAAATCTGGTGACCCTTTTGAAAGGGCAAAGATGGCATTAGAAGAATTAACTGGTCAAAAACCAAGTCCTAGAGGCGCAAAAAAGTCCGTTAGAGATTTTGGTATTCATAAAGGGGAACCAATTGGCGCTATGGTAACTTTAAGAAAAGAAAATGCAAGAGACTTTTTAAAGAGAATATTTTTAGCTAAAGCAAATTCTTTTAAAAGATCTTCTATAGATAATAATGGAAATCTTTCAATTGGAATCAAAGAACATATAGATATACCTGGAATAAAATATAATCCAGATATAGGAATATTTGGAATGGATGTATGTATATCATTAAAAAGACCTGGTTATCGCATTTCAAAGAAAAGAAATCCAGATAAAATTGGCAAGAACCATAAGATTACAAAAGAAGAATCTGTTGATTTTTTTCAAAAGAATTTTGGAGTTGATGCTACTTAATGCCAAAGCCACGTGAATATTCAGAAACTGGAAGGAAACAGGTTCCCCATGGCAAGGGAAATAGATGGTGCAAAAGATGTGGAGCCTTTAATGGCTTAATCCAAAAATATGACATAAATCTATGTCGACAATGTTTTAGAGATGTTGCAAACAGTATAGGATTCAAAAAATATGAATAAAATATATAATATCAATATTAGAAGAATAAAGAAAATACATAGGAATGAATATAGTACAGTGAAAATAGATACAAATAATAACTTTTTGGAGAAAGAGTTTTAGAATGCCGGCTTTAAATATTGTTTCTAATCTATTTAATACTCTTTACAATAATGAAGTTAGAAGGAAAAAAGAGTGTTTAGTGCTCCCAACGTCACGATTTGCTAGTGAAATTCTTAGAGTTATGCAAAAATATAGGTACATAGGAGAATTTGAACAAATTGATGACAACAGAATGGGGAAATTTAGAATTCAATTATTAGCTAAAATAAACAAATGCGGAATTATTACTCCTAGGTATAGCGTAAAAAAAGACCAATATTTGAATTGGGAAAGACAATTCCTACCAGCTTACAATCTAGGAATATTATTGGTATCAACAAGTAAAGGAATAATGTCACATCATGAAGCTCAAAGTCAAGGATTGGGAGGAGTTCTTATCGGTTATGTCTACTAGTAAAGAAAATAAACAATTTGGTGAAGTTACAATTCCCGAAAATGTCAAAATTATTCAAGAGGGAAATATTATAATTGTTGAAGGTAAAAATGGCAAAATAAAAAAGGATTTTACTAAAATTCCTATAAAACTTGTTTTTGAAGATAATAAGATAATGATACATCCGCCTGGTCAACGTCGTAAAGATTTGGCTTTAATAAATACCGTAAAAAGCATTATTTCTAGTATGATAAAAGGTGTAGAAACAGGATTTACTTATAAACTTAAGATAATCTTTTCTCATTTTCCAATATCTGTTAAAGTCAAAGATAAAAAAGTAATTGTTGAGAATTATTTTGGTGAACGATCTTCTAGAATATCAAAGATTGTGGGTGATACCCAAGTAGAGATAAGTGGAGAAGATGTTATTGTAAAAGGGCCTAGTTTGGAGGATGTGTCTCAAACTGCTACAAACATAGAATCCTCTACAAAAATAAAGAACAAAGATCAAAGAGTCTTTTTAGATGGTGTTTATGTTTACGCAAAACAAGATGGATTATAAGAATAAAATTTACTGTTATTTTTCATTCATCTTACTCTTTGCTTTTTTACAGTTATGATGAATTTTATAAACTTACACTAGCTTTATAAATTGCATAATTGTTATTTCAATATTTTGGTTCTACATTTAAAATCAGTGGTTTATAATTTATGTCATAAGAAAATCTAAATAAGAAAACATTTTTATTGTGATTAAAAAAATGATAGTTGAATGCCGCTGTAGCTCAGCATGGTAGAGCAAATCTAAAGTGATACACTTTAGAGCTTAGCTGGCTGTTAACCAGTGGGTCATCAGTTCGAGTCTGATCAGCGGCGTTTATTTTTAAGATTTCAGTATATGTTTTGTTACTTAAATATAGATATATAAAACAAATTTAAATATTATATAAAATTCTTTTATTAAAGTAATTGATAACTATTTAGATAAAATAATTAATATCTCTAGTTGGGTAATCTTTTATAAGCTGCACCTTGTTTCTATGTTGATGAAAGCTGTTATACTTGCAGGTGGTTTGGGTAAAAGATTAAAACCTTTAACTAATGATCGACCTAAACCCATGATAGAAGTACTAAATGTACCCATATTAGAATGGCAAATTAAATGGTTTAAAAAGCATAATATTAAAGAAATAATAATTTGTGTTGGATATCTTAAAGAAAATATAATAGACTATCTTGGTAGCGGGAGTAAATTTGGTATTAATTTAGGATACGTGGTAGAGGATAATCCCCTTGGAACAGGAGGTGCCTTAAAAAATACTTCTAGTCTTTTGAATTCCTCAACTGAACATGGATTTTTTATGACAAATGGTGATATTTTAACTAATATAGATCCACATAAGCTATCTAGCCAAAACATATCTAGTATTGCACTAGTACCATTAAGGAGTCCATACGGGATAGTTAATGTAGATAATGATTCTAATGTAGTAGGTTTTGATGAAAAACCTGAAATTCCTGACAAATGGATAAATGCAGGTGTTTATTATTTTACAAAGGATGTATTTGAATATTTACCAGAAAATGGAAACATAGAAGTAACTGCATTACCAGCTATGGCCCAAGATGGAAAATTAAAAGCTATAAGATTTCAAGATAATTTTTGGAGATCCATAGATTCTCATAAAGATATAGATGAGGCGGCCAAGGAAATTCAATCATCTAATATGGTATGAAAGAAATTGATAAAATAGGATATAATATCGGAACTTTATTATCAATTGATCATATTTTAAAATTTGCAAAAAAAATTGAAGAAAAAGAAAATACTGATTCATTATGGGTTCCAGAATCTTGGGGACGAGAAGCATTTGTATCTTTAGGAGCATTATCCCAAGTAACCAAAAGAGTTAGACTTGGTACAGCAATAATAAGTATACATTCGCGAACTCCTGCAACAGTGGCAATGGGAGTATCAACATTAGATATATTATCTAATCAAAGGACAGTATTGGGTTTAGGTGTAAGTACACCTGCTTTAGTAGAAAATTGGCATGGCGGAAAATTTGATAATCCCATTGAAAAACTAAGAGAATATATTCAATGTATCAAACTAGTTATGAACGGATCTAAGGTAAACTTTGAAGGAAAATATTATAAAATCAAGGACTTTAAAATATTATTCAAACCATCGAGAGAAAATATTCCTATTTATACGGCAGCTGTACATAAAAATATGATAGATCTATCTTGTGAATTTACTAATGGTATTTTACTTTATTTAAGACCAAAATATGAATTACCAAAAATTGTAAAATATATAAAAAATAAATTGATAACGAGTAAAGATAGAGAAAAGAAAAGATTTGAAATCTGTTGTGCATTTATTTCTGCAGTCTCTGATAAAGATCCAGATGAAGCAAGACTAAGGGCAGCAAAGACTCTTGCTTTTTACGTCGCTGTGGGAAAGTATTATTCAAAATTTTTAAGGCAGAATGGGTTTGATACCGAAGTTCAAAATATTACTGAAGAATATCAAAAAAATGGATTAACAAATCTTCATACTTTTGTTTCAGACAATATGCTTAGCGCTTTGACAATATCTGGAACTAAAGAAGAATGTATAAAATCTTTAAGAGAATTTAGAGAAAGCGGAATATCTTTACCAATAATACAGATAAATCCAGTCGGAACCAATCCAGAAAATTCAATTATGGAATTGATCTCAACATTTTAAGTGAGAAAAGTCTCTATATTTGGAGGGAAAACTAGTGAATTTAGAAAGGAAACTGAAATCAGTGTTAGTCATATTGCTTTGGAATCCACAGTTACTTTATTAAAAGAAACTGGATTTCCAAGAAGTTTGATAGATGCTGTAATCGTTTCATCTTGTTCTTCAGATCAATATTTATCAAGTACAATTTCTGAAATGCTAGGAATCAAACCAAAGATTTCACATCGAATCGAGAATTTATGTAATTCTGGTACTAATGCAATAATTTCAGGTTTTTCATATATTGCTTCAGGCCTTTGTGATTCTGCCTTGATTATTGGTGTTGAAAAATCAAATACATCAGGGAAAGTGTTAGGAAGCGATTTATCTCGTGGACAATTTTCTTTACCTCTCTACTGGGGCTCCATTTATAAGAAAATTCATATGCAAAAATATGGTACTAAAGAAGAACAAATTTGTACCATTCCAGTAAATAATTATTTTAAGGCAAAAAAAAATAAAATTGCATTTAATAAAAATAAATCTATAACTCTAGAACAGGTTTTAAATTCTAGAATTCTTGTAGAACCTTTGAAATTATTAGAATGTTGTTCCATTTGTGAAGGTAGTTCTTGTATTCTTCTTGTAGCAGAAGAGAAAATTCCTTTTTTTAAGTCTAAAATCATACCGAATATAAAAAATAGTGGGGAAGTAATTCCAGTTTCAATAAAAGGAATTGGACAACAAACTAATTCAGCAAGTTTTAGTAATGCAATCAAAGATATCTTTGAACAAGGTCCTGCTAAAATTGCGGCCAGACAAGCTTACAAAATGGCCAAAGTAGATGCTAAAGATATTGATATAGCAGAAATTCACGATGCTTTTTCTATCTTGGAAATAATGGGGTATGAAGATCTTGAATTTGTTAAAAAAGGAGACGGAGGAAAATTTGTTAATCAAAATAGTATCGAAATTAATACAAGAGGAGGAATAATTGGATGCGGTCATCCTATTGGAGTTACTGGAATCGCACAAACAGTAGAAGTTTTTGAACAATTGATAGGAAAAAGTAATCATAAATTGCAACAATCAAGAAAATCCGATTCTACTAAAGGAATTGTCCATAATTTAGCAGCAGCAGGTACCTCAGCCACTATTCTAATTTTAGAACATTAATTCTAGAATTACAATCATTACGAGCATAAAGAGTTGACATAACAAAAAGCCATAGAAAAAACGAATACATACAAAATGAAGAAAAAAAAGAAAAGGAATCGTAATTATACATCTTTTATTGAAAATATAGAAAGAGGAAATTTTGTACTTCCATATTGCAAAAGATGTAAAAAAAACATTTGGCCTCCATCTGATAATTGTAGATTATGTTTGGCAAATCTCTCTATTGAAAACTGTAATAAGAAAATTGGAAAAATATTAGAAATATTTGTTTCAAAAATTTCGAATAATAACACTGATGATATACTAATGATATTAGTTGAGATTCAGGAAGTAATATTGTTAGGATCTTTGTCGGTTGATCACAATATAATTGAAACAATCAATCTTAAAGAAAATTTGGTAAGAATTAAAAAATGTGGATTTATTGATAATAAAATATTCTATGAATTTGAGCTTTGTAAATAAGTTTAATTAATATACCTATTTACACTTTTTGATTTTATTGAGTTACGATCGATTTGTAGATGAAAGACTTTTGACTAGTAGAGATGCCTTAAACAAATACCAAATGAAAATTAAATTGCAGGATATAGATGAGGGCGCACGTGATTTTTCTCAAAGATTTGGCAACAGAATTTTAGTAAAAAAAATAATATTAATGACAAAACACAATGATACCCAAGATATTGAAGAAATAGAATTAGACGTTGAAGAATTAGAAAAAAGAATTAGAAGAGAACGTCTATATTCATCATCCAATAGATGGATTGCTCAAAACGAAATAAAAAATGGTTATATTGTTGCAACTAGACACCTTGACCTATTATCAGACGCAATAGCATTAGATGTAATAGTTTTTGATTAAAATAAATTACATGTATAGATAAAAAAAGTAACTATTTTTTAGCTCTAAAAGAACTAAAAGAAAAGAAATCTACACATTAATCTCATATTTTTATCTGTTAAAACAATATTGATTATAAAAAAATTTTTAGTTAATTAAATAATTAAAAAAATTTAGGTAGCAATTAGTTTTTTCTTGTCTATAATAATTTTGGCTATTCCTAATCCAATTAATATTCCTCCAAATAACATAGTTGAACCTATTGTTCGCATAATATCTTGATCTGTTTCGAACCTGTGCATAGACATTACAATCAACATTCCTAAAATGATCAATCCTCCATTTATAAATAGTAATATAGGTATTGCTTTATTTGGTTCATTTCGACCAACTGCAAATCCTATTACAGAGAGAGCTACTGCTCCACCTCCAAAGATCCCACCGCGAACAGCATCATTCAAGGGTAAAAAACCCCTTTCGCCACCTATTTGAGATTGGGATGCAACCATTACATCTATACCATAAGTTATTAGTAATCCCAGGGAAATTATTAAAAGAATAATAGCAATTTTTGCCATGATTTTTTTACATTAAGATATTTAATAAACCTATCAATAAATGATAGCATGAGTATTAAAAATGATTTATATTCAGTTTTAAATGATTTTGGAAAAGAGTCTCTTCAAATAGAATTTCAAAGTAACATAAATTCTTCAGTTCATAAAATAAAAGAAATACTCTCTAAAACAATAGCAATGAGGTATGAAAAAAAAGACAAAGAGATGAACAATAATTACAATTACAATGATTCTAAAAAACCATTATCTCTATTATGCGAAGCTTTTTTACATTTCCTATTGACAACAACGTCGCTTCCTTCTCAAAGGAAAATAATACTAAATGATGTAGCAATTGACCTGGTGATTCCCGATCTCAAGAGTCTATATAAAGATCCAAAAAAAGGTTTAATAATAAAGTTTGATAAAGATTCAGAAACAATTAACTATATCAATAGATTACATAATAAAATTCCTATAGATAGAAAAAACCTTTGGATAGTTTCATCTACACCACTTAATATTAATTATAGAAATTATGTTATCTACAAAACTAAAAAAGATGAAGAGTCTCATATTCTTTTCATCGATAATAATAACATTGATAACAACTATAATTATTCTAAGCATAATAACGGCATAAATAATAACAATATAAAAAATTTTAATTCAAATGTAATCCCTTTTTTCAATATAATAGTTGATATAGATAAATTTTTAAAAGATACCAAACATACAGGTTTTAAATTTGTACCCTAATAAGATATATAAATATTATTACCTTAATTGTTATATTTTCACCTCAATGTAATTTCTTTTCTTTGAAAAAGAAAGGATAATTAACAAAAATTTAACTATTTTTACAATATATACAAATAATGATTTAAATATATCTTTGCTTTGTTTAAAAAATTTATTATAAGTAATTATGATAAACAGTATTGGATCAATGAAAACAAAAGGAGTATTTATAACAGGAAGCGATACAGAGATAGGAAAAACTACTATTTCAGCAGGTTTAGGAAATTTACTCTTCCAAAAAGGGATCAAGATAGGGGTAATGAAACCTTTTGCAACAGGTATTAAAACATATTCGAAATATTTTAAATCTCATGATGCTAAAATATTAAAAGAGGCAAGCAATAATAAAGATAATGATGATATAATCAATCCATATTTTTATTCAGTACCTACGGCACCATATCTAGCAAAAAAATTATTAAAATTAAATGAAAATATCAATGTTGGAGACATTTTAAATAAATATAAGGAAATAGAAAAAAGACACGAATTTACAATAGTAGAAGGAATAGGAGGTTTAATGGTTCCATTGAGCAAAAATTTTTTTGTAGCAGATTTAGCATCTATAATAAATGTACCTGTGATTCTAATAATGTCAAATAAAATAGGATCTATAAATCATATTATAATGACATATCGCTTGTCTACAGCATTTAAACTTAAAATAAAGGGAATAATAATAAACAACAATTGCAAATTTTCTGATTTTCCTTTCACATTAATTAGTAATAAGTTACAAGTAATTGTCGAAGAATTAACGGGAGTAAAAATTTTGGCAACTATCCCTTACTTAGAAAATCCAACTTTTACCAAAATAGCGAATATTTTAGAAAAATGTGGAATTATTGAAAAATTAGAAAGTGAATGAGATTTCTTTACTTTTACTATTAATGTATCTTTTGGTTATTGTCAATGTCACTTAAGTGTGAATGTTCTTTTTCAATTTGTATTTCTAAATGTTTATAATATTTATATAATTAGTTAACTCTTATTAAAATAAATGGAATTTTTTAAGACAAAAGTATTTGTTTTTCTGGTTGCAATTTCTTTTATCATCGGTATGTATACTACTGAAAATATTTTTTCACAATCGTTTCAAAATTCTGAACAATCTGAAATATATCTAAAATTATCAAATTTAACTAAAAGTACAGGTAATGATATTGTAGAAAGCATTAGAGCAATTGAAATGGGTGATGATAAGACTGCTTTAAATATTCTTTCTAATATTACTGTAAATATTGAAGAGATCTATAATGGATTAGATATATTAGTAGATGTACCAACAAAAGGTAGCGATTATTACTAGTAATAATTAAACGTCATTTACACAATATAATTCTGTTTTATTAAACCTTTAGAAGTAATAATACATTAATGATTTTTCATTAGTTCTTAAACTCAATTTTTTTATATTTTTATTCCCACTTTTTAGTTTATATCTTCTTGACTTTTTAAAATTTTTATGATTTAAAGCATATTTGGATTCAATTTTTGAACTTAAATGTCACTATAAACATATTTATGTAATTATGTAATTATGGGAAAATATAAATACAGTTTAACAGTAACCCATATTTATGGTTAAAATAACTTTTGAATTAGATAATAATCTCAATGACAAATTTAGAAAAACTATTGCTTCTTCTAAGGGATTATATAGAGGTGCTATTCAAGAAGCTTTAATTGAAGCAATAAACCTCTGGATAAAGTCTACTAAAACTAAAAAAGAAAAAATATCCAAGAAGGAATAAAGAAAAATGAGATTATTAACTCTAACTTTAATAATAAAAATGTATAAATATAAAACAATTGATATTAAAATCTTTCTAAACTCGAGTTTAGAAAGATTTTAATTTAACAAAGAATTTTAATATAATAAGGAATATTCTAATATTATATTTGATTAACAAGCATAATAAATCATTATTAGAATCCAAAGATAAAAAATATGTATGGCATCCTTATACACAAATGAAAACATGGAATAGTCAGAATAATAAAATCATAAGAGAAGGAGATAACTTCTATTTAATAGATCAAAATAAAAATAAAATTTTAGATGGTATCTCTAGTATGTGGTCAAATGTTTGGGGTTATGGAGAAAATCCTATTGTAAAAGCTATGAAAGATCAATTGAGTCGATTACCTAATTCTACTCTTTTTGGATTAGGGAATGAACCTTCCACGACTCTTGCTGAAAAGCTAATACGAATTTGTAAAGGTATGGATAAAGTTTTTTATTCAGATAATGGTTCGACCGCCATTGAAATTGCATTAAAAATGTCTATCCAATATTGGAAAAACAAAACTGGAAATTCTAAAAAACATCTATTTTTATCTCTCCGAAATGGTTATCATGGAGATACAATAGCTACAATGTCTGTAGGATACGTGAACAGATTTTTTGAACCATATCGGCCAATACTTTTAAAAACGATGCATACCCAATCGCCTAAGGATTATGAATTAAGATATGAAAGTGAAACAGATATTGTAGATAAATGTTTAGAAACGACTGAAAGAAAATTGAAAAAAAATTCTCATCAAATTTCTGCGTTGATAATGGAGAGTGGGGCACAAATTGCAGGAGGTGTCTCGATTTATCCCAATAGTTATCAAAAGAAGATCGCAGAGCTATGCAAAAAATATGATGTTCTACTAATTTTAGATGAAATTGCTACTGGATTTGGTAGACTTGGTAATATGATAGAATATATAAAACAAAAATCTATCCCAGACATTGTTTGTTTTGGAAAAGCATTGAATGGTGGTTATTTTCCCATTGCTGTAACACTTACTAATAACAGTATTTATAGAAAATTTTTAGGAAATTACAAAGATAATAAACAATTTTTCCACGGTCACACTTATACAGGACACCCTGTAGGATGTGCTGCGTGTATTGCAAATATCGAGCTTTATAAACGAAATAACTTAATCAGACAAATACAAAAAAATAGCAATCATTTAAAAAACAGATTGAGCAGATTTACTAAATTTAATATTGTTTCTAAAATTCGACATAAAGGATTGTTGGTTGGAATTGATTTGGTTGATGGTAAAAGAAAATCGTTGAACTTTGTTAAAGGTATTCCTATTAGCCAATATATAATAAGGGAGTCGTTAAGAAGAGGGGTATATCTTAGAACATTAGGAAATACTTTAACAATTATTCCACCTCTTGCTATTCCATCTAATCAATTAGATGTAATTATCGATAAATGTTATGAAATCTTAGATCTGCTTGAAAAAATAAAAGGATAAAGAAGTAAATGCGAGGGTATTTTGTATTTAATATTTGAATTCAATAGTATGCTAATCATATTTTATTTTTCTTAATAATATCTTAAAATGATAATATTTTTTTAAATATACATACAAATAAACAAAAAACTAAATGAAGATTTAATTATTAAAATTGCTATTATTATTATTATTATTATAAATTACATTTAATCTTCTAAATTCTTTATACAAAGTTGCTTTTGATACACCTAATTCTCGAGCAATCTTTGACTTTGGTAAATTTTGAGATAAAAGATGAATTAAATTATTTTTATTCAAAATTTTAGGAGGTCGACCAATGTCTTTGCCCGAGATCTTAGCTCTCTGAATACCATCCTTTGTTCTTTGTACTAAAGTTTCTCTTTCTCTTTCTGCAACCCAAGTTAATATGCCAATCATTAATTTTCTAATACTAGAATCAGTAGTCTGTAAAAACGATTCCTTAGGTGAGCATGATATTAAAGGACTATATTTTTCTATGGCCTTGATTGCATCTAAAGTATCCCAAAAAGTTCTGCCTACTCTCGATAATTCATAAACTAAAACCGCATCTATATCTGAAGTCTTTACAATATCAATTAATTCTTTAAAACCACTTCTTTGAATAGCAGGAATTTTTCCACTTACCGATGGATCTTCGAAAAAGTATAGAATTTGGTATTCATGTTCTTTTGCCCATTTATCTATGGCAATTTTTTGAGTTAAAACAGTTTGGTCGTCAGTACTAACACGAAGGTATGCCATAGCGTATTTCATAAGCATTGTCATATAGTTAAAGAAATATGAATTGTTTTGTCAAAATATTCAAACTCTTAGTTCAAAAATTGCCTATAGTTTTTAACCTATTCTTATCTATTTCTTTTGGAAAAATATGAGTAAAAAAAAGGATATGATATTTATACATTCTAAAAACCGGTCCTTTTTTGAACATTTCTCTTTGAGTGATACATTAGCGGAAATCGCTTTTTTTAGTATGGTGTTTTATTTGAATAACCATTGTAAAATAAAGATAAAAATTTTAAGGATAAAATGACAGAATTAGAGTGTGATATTCTTAAGGAATAATAAAAATCATTAAATTTAAATTAATTAGTTTGATTTTATATAAAACGGGTTTTCTCAATAAGGGTTAGTTGCAAAAACTTTTACTCCTATTGATTCTTCAACAATAAATTGTAATCTAAACTTTACAATATTTCTAATTTCGAGTTCTGAAATTTATTTAAAAAAATAACGATTAATTATAGGATTCAAAAAATATTATAGATGAGCAATGATGGCGATTTGAGTAACAATAACACCCAGGCCTCTTTTATTGAAAATATGATGGAAAAAGTTTTGGCTGGCAAAAACATATCTTTTGAAGAAGCTCAAACCTTATTGTCAACTACGGACATACAAACTCTAGCCAAATGTGCCAATATCATAACTCGTAAATTTAATGGAGATATTGTAGATATGGAATCATTAATTAATGCAAAATCAGGAAGTTGTCCTGAAGATTGTTCATTCTGTGCTCAATCAGCGTTTTATGATACTGGTATATCAAAATATTCTCTTCTTCCAATTGAAAAACTAGTGGAAAGAGCAAAAAATGCTAAAGAAGGTGGATCTACTAGCTTCTGTTTAGTTTGTGCCTATCGATCAGCCCCCGAGAAAGATTTTGAACAATTATGCGAATCTATTTCGCAAATCAAAAATAGAGTAGGTATTGAAGTAAACGTTTCACTAGGTTTTATGACATTTGAACGAGCTCTAAAACTCAAGAGTATTGGGGTGAAGAGATATAACCACAATCTTGAAACAGCAAAAAGTTATTTTTCTCAAATATGTCGTACTCATGAATATGAAGATAGGGTTAATACTGCCAAAATTGTCAAAGAAGCAGGATTAGAATTATGTTGTGGTGGAATAATAGGAATGGGAGAAAGCCATTTACAAAGACTAGAGTTAGCTTTTTCCCTAGCCGATCTTAATCCTGATGAAGTTCCGATAAATATATTGATCCCACAGAAAGGAACTCCTTTAATGTTTAACAATAATCTAACAAATGATGACATTGTTAAAACAATAGCAGTTTGGAGGTTTATAATGCCAAAGACAATTTTAAAAATTGCAGGTGGTAGAGAGGTTCATCTTGAAGACAATGGAAAATATATTCTTCAAGGTGGAGCTAATGGAATAATAAGTGGTGGATATCTTACTACAGGTGGAAATAAGCATAATAAAGATATAGAAATGATAAAAGAAATTGGCCTCAAAGTATGATTATATTTATGACTTATTACAAGAGTATAGAAAAAAAAATATTTATAGAGAACTATTAATCTCAGAAATAAAAAAAGAAAATAGTAGTAATAATTTTTTATATCTAAATAAAAAAAAAGTTATTAATTTATGCTCCAATGATTATTTAGGCTTATCACAAAAGAATTTTATTCTAACAAAGACTAGAGAAGCTCTTAAACAAGTCTCACAATGCAGTTCTAGACTCATTTCTGGAAACGATATCAAGATTAAAAAATTAGAAAAAATTTTAGCAAATCATCGCACTTCAGAAAATGCTCTAGTATATCCCACAGGATATATGGCAAATTTGGGAGTAATCTCAGCACTCTCCACTTTAGAACATATAATTTTTAGTGATAGTTTAAACCATGCAAGTATTATAGATGCATGTCGTTTAGCTAAATCAAAAAAAATTGAAATTTTCAAACATAACGATATTGATCATTTGAAAATTTTACTTAAAAAGAATTCTCATGCTAAAAAGATTATTGTTACTGAAGGAGTTTATAGTATGGATGGAGATATAGCAAATCTTTACGAGCTGTCTGAATTAGCTAAGATAAATGATGCAATATTGATAGTAGATGATGCGCATGCTGATTTCGTTTTTGGAAATGTTGGAAATTCTGGAGGAATCCCGGAATATTATGGAGTGGCAAAGGATGTTGATGTTCATATAAGTAGTTTAAGTAAAGGTTTGGGATGTTTCGGTGGTTACGTTGCTAGTTCAAACCTAATTAATGAGTTTTTAATTAATAAGTCAAGACCATTTATTTATACTTCTGCAATTCCAGAACATTTGGCTGTTGCGGCAATTACTGCAATTTCATTTTTGAAAAAAAATAAAAATATCCAAAAAGAGTTTTTTAAAAAAATACATTGGTTTTTAGCTCAATTAACTCAATTAGGATTCAATATTGGTAGTACTTCAACCCACATAATACCTATTATTGTAGGGGATGAAAAATTAACTACTAATTTTTCAAAAGAATTGTTCAAAAATGGCGTATTTGTCCAAGCAATTAGGTATCCTACAGTAGCATTTGGGAAAGCTCGTTTACGGATATCACTAAATGATTCTCTAAAAGAGTCACAACTTATATATGTTATTAATTGTCTAGACAAATTAGGACATAAATATAATATAATATAATATACTAATAGTCACATATTCTAATAGATATATTTATAGAAATAAACTAATAAAATAGATAAAAATAAGAACAAAAGGTTCAAAAACGAATCTAAAATAGAGATATGATATGTAATAGTCCCAAAGATATAGATATAGAAATAGAGAGATTTAATCAACTTAATTTTAGTTCTCGTTTACAAATACTCTTTAACCTAAAACAAGATGATAATATAAATAAATTAAGAAACAGTTAAAGATGTTTAATTATTCAATTTCAATGGCTTGAATTCTTACTTTTTTGTCTTTTTCGATATACTATTTATATCTATAAAATTTTATGTGGCACTTCTTATAATATATAATTTAATTAGAAACAAATAAAAAAAGAAAATTTTAAAAGACCCATTAGTAAAATATGCAGATAAACATTACAGTCTCAGAAGACTCATATGATGAAATGTCTTTCTATTTAAAATCCCTTCCCTTAGATATGGTTTTATTTGGTTTAAGATTTGCATATAATCGATATTCTGCTGAAAGTGGAGGATATTTATTTCCGGGGAGAAAAAGTCTAATAAAAAAAGAGACAGATATGTTAAGTAAGGAACAAGCGCAATGGAGACTAGATAACTGGAAAAAAATGATTAAAAACTATAGAGAAAAAGGATATAGCTATCCCACTATTTCAAGAATAAAAAAGAAAATAGAAGAAAAAATTACTTCAACTTAAAATTTTATCAATGTCAATTTAATATATTGAAGCTTCTGTTTTTTCTGGATCTATTTCTGAAGAGGAAGGTAAATCAGGAAATTTATCTTTCATGCTTTGTTCTACAACCATGCTCGCTTCTTCTAATATCTTCATGGAGTCCTCAGAGATCATACCCGTTCCTGAGATTTCTGTATTCGGCATTTGCGAAGAATCATTCATTATAGTTGACATTAGATCTGATATTTGTCCAAATGATTGATCCGCTTCAGGCATCATGGATGATAAACCCCCTTGAATACCCTTTATAACAGACATTGCAGGACTAAGAGTAACAACTACATCTCCTAGTTCAGTTATTGTGTTTAATCTTAATTGGATTTGTTCCATTGCAAGTTTGGCCGAACTTACCATTTTATTCATTTTTCTAATTTGAGAAAGCTCATTTGATAGCACTTTTGCATATTGACTATCATGATTTTGCATTGCATACACAATTCGTTTAAAAATTAAATGATCTTTTTCTTGCATTTTATTAGAAATTCCATCTAATTTAGAAATTTGCATTTGTAATTTTTTTTGAGCATCCTCAATTTTAGGTTTTAAAGGAGCTGTAGATTTAATATTGTCTATAAATTTATTTTCAAGAATTTTATTTGCAACTCCTTCATTTGTTGGTGGTTTAACCCATCTTCTGTTAAAGGACATTTGTTATCTATTCACCAGAAGTTATGTATAATATTTCTTTAAAAGTTAGAGTGTAACTCTTCATCTTGTAACTCAAGATACAAATAGATAAGTAACTATAACGATATTCAATACTATCTATTATTTTATCGATAGAATTAAATTAATACTGTTATAAACTACCTTTACTTTAAAAAAATAAACCGAATTATCTTTGAGTTATTTAAATTTAATATAAAATATATGCTTAAATAGTATCGCACATTTCCAAGTCAAAACAATTGTTGAAAGAATAAAGCAATTGAATAGCAATTGAGTTAATATTTTAAATATTATAACATACATTTTGTCATAATTCTAAGAATTAAATGGGTATTTACTTTTTCCTAT
>DASVFI010000262.1:0-4258 GCA_036380115.1 Nitrososphaeraceae archaeon
CTACCACTAAATACAATCCAGAAGATATTATTAAAAAAGAAGCAAGAGTATTAGGGGGTGGTCATCTAGGTGAAATTAAAGATATTAGTCATGATTATGTGATTACAGAAAAAGGTGTCATCGACAAAGATAGATTCTATATTCCAAGGAATTCTATAATACATCTAGATGGACAATATGTATGGTTTGGAATGACAGAAGATGAAGCAAAACAATACAAAAAAGATTAATTTCCTTTTTTTACTTCATTTAAATAATTTTCATATTGCCAATCTAATAATCTGAATATCCCCTTGCTATAAAAAATTTTTATACATAAATGAGAAATTAAAATAATAACAAATTGATTTACAATAGATTATTTTTAATACTATCAATAACATTTCTAACAACTACATTTACTTTATCATCCATATTCATTCTTGTTTCAGCATTTGCACAGTCAGAAGGGATAAACCAAACTATGCAAGATATCAGTAAGTCTACTAATCAAACAATACAGAATACCAACCAATCTTGCAAAGTTAAGATTAGCTGAATATATTCAATAAAGCACTAAAAGGAGAGAGGGAATCTGAAAAAAGTAAAAAAGCCCCATTGACAAATAAAAAAATTAATATTTTAATTGTTACCTATATTATTAATTGAAAACTGCCTCGATAATTCCTTATATTATTACATCAGTTTCATTAGGTTTTGTTATATTTTTATTGGCAAAAGCAGTTCATTATACTCTACCAAAATAAAATATTTATTGAAAATTAGATAAGATTAGATAAGGTTAGATAAATAGGCTATCAGATGAGCCAATTATTGTCAATATTAAAACCACTCCTGCTACCATTCAATTTATTCTAATACTAAATAATTTATAATAGATAGAAAAAATAAATCTTAAATCTTCTCAAATTTAAATAACACAATTAGTAATGTGAATATACAACTTAACCCACAGTCCATTAAGGTAATAGGTGTGAAACAAATTTGACCTATATTCTGGTCTTTGAATATTTATTTAATAATAGTTTAGTTGAAATACTATTCATAACTATATGAGGATATGAAAATGATCAGTATTAATAATCATTATTTTCTAGGATGGATTATTCTAAAATTATGAGTGAGTCTAAAGTTGATGCTGATTTAATTTGTAGAAATTGCCAACATCAAATGTCAATGCATATGCCTAATTGTAGAACAATATCAGGTCATAACGTTTGTAATTGTAATAAACCAGAATTCTATAATGTGGTAATTTCTGGAAAATATATAGGATGGACTGAAATCCACTGTAACAGTTGTGGAAAATTAGTAGCATATATTGATAGCTCAATTGAAAATATTTATGATTTTAAAATAATGTGTAAACACTGCATTATCCATCATCATTGAAGATAGAAATTAATTATTCCTGCAAACTAATTTTTAAGTATCTTTATTGTAATTGGAATATACTCGATAGATTCCAGAATACAAATTAAAATAAACAGAAATAATATATTGTTCTTAAATGTTCTATCAAAATAGAAAATCAGAGAATATTTAACTTAATTTATATCAATTAAAATCCTAACATTCATAAGTGAATCTTTTACAAAACGGCTATTGCTTAGAAATATAGATAAATTCATGTTTTACCCTCTTATGATATTCGGATGAGATGATATCAATGGAAAAACATATTCTTTCAATTTTAATTGTAACCTTATTTTCTATTATAATTTTTACAGTTCCTTATCTTTTGGAAATAAAAATTTCTCCAATGATCTTATTTTCGTCCGTGGTTATGGTTTCTATTTATGTAATTCTCTCATTAGAAATAATTCATAGAACATCAATTGCAATTTTTGGAGCTCTAGTTTTAATGATTGCAAGTTTACTATTAGGAATTATCATTCCCAAAGATACCTTGCATTTTGTAATTGAAGTTATTGATTTCAATACAATAGGATTACTTTTAGGCATGATGATAATAGTTGCTATTTTAGGAGAAACTGGGATATTTAATTGGGTTGGTGTTAAGGCTATACGATTATCTAAAGGTAATTTATGGAAATTAATGCTAATCCTATGTGTCTTTACTGCAATCACCTCCATGTTTGTTGATAATGTAACAATCATTTTGTTAATGGTACCTGTGACTTTATCAATATTCAAAGTTCTTCACATATCTCCTATCCCATTTATTCTAGGTCAAACTCTTGCATCTAATATAGGAGGAGCTGCTACTTTAATTGGTGACCCTCCAAACATAATTATTGGATCAGCAGCAAATATAGATTTTAATTCTTTTTTTATCAATATGGCTCCTCCAGTAGTTGTAACTTTTCTATTAGGGTTATTTTTACTGAAAATAATATTTAGAAAGGAATTAAAAAATACAATAAATATTGCTGGAAAATTTAGGACAGTACACGAAGAATCATTAATAAAAGATAAATCTCTTCTTAAAAGTAGCATTATCGTATTATCCGGGATAATTTTCTTGTTTGTTATTCAAGGAGCAATAGGAATAGAAGTATCTATTATTGCATTAGGAGGAGCAGCTACTCTTTTAATCATCACTAGAGCTCATGTAGAAAAAGTTTTGCAAGAAGTTGATTGGGCAACTTTAATCTTTTTTGCCGGCCTTTTTGTAGTAGTCGGTATTTTGGAAGAGGTTGGACTTATAGCACTATTGGCTAAAATTTTAATTGGAATAACAGGTGGAGAACCATGGATTACATTTCATGCTGTAATTTGGATGTCTGCTATTGCTAGTGCATTTATTGATAATATACCTTTCACTGCAACAATGGTTCCTATCATAGAGACGCTAAATACAAGTCCTAGTATTAATTCTCTTTTTGGAAGTTTGAATATAAGTCCTCTTTGGTGGGCATTAGCACTGGGAGCAGATTTTGGTGGAAATGGTACTTTGATTGGCTCAAGTGCAGGAGTAGTGGCTGTAGGTATCTCTATAAAATATGGACATAAAATAAGCTTTATTCAATGGTTCAAAATAGGATTTCCTTTTATGATATTAACTGTTGCTCTTGGTTCAGTTATACTAATGCTAATGACATTGCTATCCTTGTAAATTATTACTATTATTATTATAATACTATGCTGCAAAGATAGTACTGAATTAACCCAACAGTCAAATTTCGAGTAAATAAGATAATTAGAATTTAAATACTGACACAATTGTTAAAAACAGATAAAGGATACTGCATATATGATCAACATGATTTAGAATAATACTAAATCCTTAAATGACAAATCTTCTGATCTTATACCTTATTATTCTAGTCTCAAAAATAAAATCAAAGGATATTTTCCTAGAGTGGATGAAAATCTAATTTTAGATATTCTTAGAATCCAAAGCAAACGTCAGGATTGGATTGGCAGCACCACACTTGAAATACAATATGTTAATGACATAGATCTACATAAAAAGAAAGAAGAATTGTATGATAAATACAATATGCTTCCTGTAGAAAAGAATGATAGAACATTACGCTTCAAAGCAAAAGGCATGTATCTACAAAATATTGAAGAATTGCTTGAGAGGGATTCAGAAATAGAATTTATAAATGGGGAGGCAGAAGTCACAGAAGAAGATCAATATCCTTCAACTCATTAAGAATTGAAACCAGAATAATGTTTATCGAATAAATTATTCAAGATACTTTAGAAATTACAAAAATTGAAAATCTAATTCTCAAAAAAACCCAGGTTGATCTAAATGAAGAAATAAAGAATATAATAAAAGATTTAACAGCTGCAAAAAAATAGAAGGAATTAATCAAAATGTAAAATTATCTTTTATCCAAATGAGTCATCTATTAAAGTATTTGCAGATAAAGAAAGGATCTACCAAGTTACTAGTAACTTAATAAGAAATGCAAAGTTTACTAAGGGCGATCAAGCAAAAATTGAAATAATATTAGAAAAAGTAAAAAAAGATTATAAAGAAAATGGATATGCATCTGTAAAAAAAGAGATAACGGTACAGGAATCGATCCCGAAATATTGCCAAGACTATTTTCAAAATTTACAACAAAATCCGAATATGGCGGAACTGGTCTTGGCTTGTACATTTCAAAAAAGATAATAGAAGCACATGGTGGAACTATAAGAGGATATAATAATTCTGAAGAAAAAGGCGCCACCTTTGAGTTTATTCTTCCACTTATGAAAAATAATAATCTTTTATTTTATTTTTATCGATAGTCATAGTACTAACAATTTTTATTTACTTAATATTTTTTTATGC
>DASVFI010000263.1:0-6164 GCA_036380115.1 Nitrososphaeraceae archaeon
TTATGGTAGTTGTGCTGATTAAAAATATCATGAAAAAAAGATTATTTTTCATTATTATAACGTCTTTATTTCTTATATTTATAAGGTTATCTCAATCCCATAATGTTGCAAATAATATTATTTCATTTCATTATTTGTATACTTATGTTCTCTTAGAAGGTAAAGAGAAGAATTAAAACGGAGATTCAATAATCATTTTGTTTATACCCAAAATCATAGATAGATATATTGTTTGTTTATACCTAACTTCTTTTCATGGACATTATTCTGGTTTTTCTGGTGTTAATATATGATGATGAATGTTTTATTGAAAAAATGTATGGTGATCAATTGTTTAAAGACAAAGTAATTCAAGTAACAGAGTTGAATAAAAATCGAAATGAGTTCTACTAATAACAATAACAATAATCAAAATGATGATGGGGATATCGAAGAAGAGGATGAAGATTTCGATATAGATGAGGTCGAAGATGTGGAGGATGAAGATTATGAAGATGATACCAAAAATAATGATGACGAGGAACGAGAATAATAAAGGGAACTATTTAGAATAATAGTAACAATTAAGTAGTCACCTTTATCTCAAATCTTTTAACATTAACAAATAATACATTAAATTAATTATTTAATTTATAAAATTTTTAAAATTTAGCGTTTCCTTTTTGCCATATTTCTCCCAAAGGTACTGAAATTTTAAAATCTTATCTGGTATAAGATTACCATTTTGGTCATAGAGTTTTGAAAAATTAGCACGCAAGATTAGGTTTTCATTGGAATCAAAAAATCGAATACTAAAACTTTCACGATTGTGAGATTTATTAAATTCTCTTATAAATTTTGCACTTGCAATCTCATTTAAATTGATATGAATATGCCAGGGAGAACTTTCATCTCCTATTGTAGCCCATTGATCTCTGATTTTAAATTTCATATTTTCTTGTAGCCTAGTTTCACAGATTCCTCCAGAGTTCTTAATAGAAATAATTATATCAGATTGTTGAAGAATATCACAAATTAAATTTTCAAAGGTTTTAGAAATCATAAAACAAGGGTAATCAATTCCTTTATAAATATAATTTGAAAATATTTACGTCTTATTTTCGAAAAATTTTATCTTTTAAAGCAAAAGAGTATACAGATATGTAATAGTGGAGCACGGCTCTATTCAGAAATTAAAGAATCCTCTTAAGGTTACTGTAGAGGAGATAGTAGAATAAGTCTTGGCTAAGCATGACTTCCAATAACAATTATAATTATGAGGATAAAAAATTATAATAATGAAGAAGAGGTTAGAGTTTTTGACCTTTTCTCATTTCTAATTACTATAATCTATTATTTCAGCACACAGTAAACAAATTTTTCTTCTACTATTTATAGGACTTCTTATCATAAGATGTAAACCACCGTTTAGTCCCTTACTTTCAGGACATAAGATCTCATTTTCATATTCTTTCATTTCTTATTTTCAACCTCTTGGTCTTCTTCCAAGATTGGACAACTGCATTTAATACACTTACCTAACATTATTACATGATAAAGAACAGTACGTTAACAGATACGAATTGCCATTTCTTTTTATTCCTTCATAATATGAATAAGTTTACCTTTCAGAAGTATTGAATGAATTATTCTGTTAATGTGGCTAAATATCAAATTATGGAATAATATTCAAATTCACTAGATGCAAAAGGTTAGGACCATACTACACAATCTCTAATAATGTCTTTTTTTTGGAACACCATAAAAAATTATTCATATATTGATACTATAAAATTATTCTAAAAAGACTTAAAGAAATGATCACTCCTATTAACAATCTAATCTTTATTTATTCCAGGAACAACAGCCTTTCTGAATAGATGTGACGAAATCACTAAACTATCATTATATTTAGCAAGTCGTGAATTCACATCATCAGAATTTAATACACTGCTAGAACCTTTTTTAAAATCATCTATTGATTTCCAGACCTGATAACTAACATATACAGAACTCTTACCAATTCCTTTGTATAATTCTGTAGTTATAAATCCAGGTTGTTGTTCAAACAAACTAGAAGTCTCTGCCCAATCCTTTAAAAACTGTTCAATTTTATCTGGGGATACATCAAATTTATTTATTAAAATTACTGAATCTCCATTTTTGTTTCCTTGCTCTTCTTTTATCTGATCGTTAATTGTAACAATTTTATCCATTTCAACGAATTTTATCATTAGTATGAATTAGGATAAATACAATAATACTATTTCTTTAAAAATATTATGAAGTTCCTGATGAAAGCCAAAAGAGAGAAGAAGTAAAAAGGAAATTTAATAATATTAGAATTATGTATTTAATTGATCAAGGAATGAATTTCTATAATGACAACAGCAGAAAAATAACAAAATTACAAAAAATTTTGATTATTGTTAGTTTTATAATTATTATAAGTTGGGGTATTCATTTTGTTATACACCTTATTAATACAATAGGAAATAATAATACAATTTCTAATAATTTTATTTATTTATTGTTATCTTCTTTTGCTAAATCATCGTTATTTTAATACAAGATCTTTTCTTCAAATAATCTTTGATTATACTGGGATTACAATAGAAAAAATGAATTCATTATTAGGAGGTTTAACTAATTAAAATGATTATGGATACTATGAAACAAAATACAAATATTTAGTTCAGAATCATTCTATACTTTCATTATGGTTTATAAAAAATATCAAACATTTCTTTATTTATGTATCTTTTAAATTATTCACCAAGACAAAGCAACGCAAGAAAATAATAAGATGATACACATAAGACTATCAACCTATATCAAATTATTAACTTATGGAAAATTAGGTGAAAGTTTAAATGAATTAATAAATAGATTAATGTTAGGTTACGTTGATAACAAGTATAATAAGGCAGTAAAGCAATAATAATAACGATATAATGACTTTAGATAATTATGATTACAATCTCAAGTTTTACGTATGGGATAAATTAAAAGATATGCAATTATACGATGAATTTAAGAGAGAACTAGATAAGATAACAAGCACTGAAGCATTTACATAACGATATGAATAATGATTAATAAATAAAATAATAAGATACAAGTATTATAAACATAAAAATTATAATTTAATATAACAATGAACTAATACATTTTTAAAAAATAGTTTTTGCTTTCTTTTACTATAAGTAAAGATATTGGAATATTATCTAGGATGTTCTGGATGGAGTTACGATGGATGGAAAGGCTCTTTCTACTATCCACAAGATCTAGATAATAGATATTGGCTTTCATACTATTCACAAATATTTGATTTTGTTGAAATAGATTCTACTTTTTATAGAATACCTTCTAAATTCATGGTTAACAACTGGAATAAAAGAACTCCAGATAGTTTCAGATTTGCTGTCAAATTTCCTAAAGTCATTACCCATGATAAAAGATTAAAAGATGTAAGTAAAGAGATAGAGAATTTTTATGATGCTATGGAACCTTTATATGAAAAGATTATAGTTTTTTTGATTCAATTCCCTCCATCTCTACAGATTGCAGAAGGTCTGGATTTGATAAAGAATTTAGAATACATTTTGGATCCATCATTTCGATATGCAATTGAAATAAGACATCATAGTTGGTTAAATGAACTTTTTTATAACTATTTGAAAGAAAAAAACTATTGCCTAGTGTGGAGTCAACAAGATATTTTAGTAATACCTCCAGTTTTAACATCTGATTTTCTATATTTGAGACTAATAGGAGACAGAAGTCTTAATGAAAAGGATTTTGGTAAAATAAAAAAAGATAGAACTAACGAAATGAAATTATGGTCAAATATACTCAAAGATATTCAAAAGAATGAAAAAAATGTTAAAACTGCCATAATAACAGCAAATAATCATTATGCTGGCTTTGGTCCAATGACAGCAAAGTTATTTGCAGAAATGAGTAATCTACAAAATAAAGTAAGGTCATTTCCAATTGTAAATTATCAAATACTAAAGAATGAAATTAAGAACAAAAAAAATATAACCACTAAAAAGGAATGGAGAGGAAAAGCAATTTTCCATGTAGATATAAATTCATTTTTTTCTTCTTGTGAAGAGATTAGAAATTCAGCATTAAAAGGAAAACCTCATGCAGTTATAATGACAGATCAAGACAATAATAATATTACAAAAGGTGTAGTAGCAACATGTTCTTATGAAGCCAAAAAACTTGGAGTTCAATCAGCAATGCCATTATTCAAAGCATTAGAATTATGTCCTAATTTAATATTAAATGCAGTAGACAAAAAATTCTATAGTGAGATATCTGATACAGTCATGGAAATATTAGAAGGATATTCAGATACTTTTGAACAGGCTAGTATTGATGAAGCATATCTTGATTGTACAAATAAAATTTCTTCATCTTCTTCTAATACTAATAATATAATAGCAGTAGTAGAAGAGTATGCTTTAGAAATTAAAAAATCGATAAAAGAAAAATGTAGTGGATTGTTAACATCTATAGGCGTAGCACCAACAAAATCTATAGCAAAAATTGCATCAGACTATCAAAAACCAGACGGTCTTACTATTGTACCAATTGACGAATTGAAAAAATTTTTGAATCCATTGGAAGTTGAAAGAATTTCAGGTATCGGAACCAAGACACAAAAGGTCCTAAAAGAAGAAATGAAAATCAATACCATAGGTGAATTAGCAAATACAGATGTTCAAATACTCATAGAAAGATTTGGAAAAAAGATAGGAACATGGATGTGGCAAGTTGCAAATGGAGAAGACAATGATCCAGTTATACCAAGAGGAGATCATATCTCATTAAGTAATGAAACTACTTTAGAACATTTTACATTGGATAGAAAAATGATAAAGCAATATCTGTATGAATTGATTGATGAACTAATTGAAAGGGTCAGAAATAACAAATATCAATTTAAAACAGTAGGAATAAAATTGGTAAGAACGGATTTTAGTATTGAAACTCGTGAAAAATCATATACTAATCATCAAAGTGAAAGAAAAAATATCGAGTCTATAATAGAGGAACTTTTGAATAAATTTATTTTAGAAGATAATTTATCATCATCAACAACAACAGCAACTACCAGACCAAAAAAAACTATTGCCAAAAAAATATTGCCTATACGAAAAGTAGGATTGAGAGTATCGAATTTAATATCAATAGCCAATAGTAAAGATATTCAATATCAACAAATGACACTATTAGATTATGTTTAGTTTTAGAATTGTGGATCATTATGTTAGTGTAACTATATTAATACGTGATTCAAAAATAAAAGAGTATTATAAAAGAGATTCTACTTAAACTATCCATTCATAATACAATTGGAATTTTATACATAATTCAAAGTCATAAATAAAATAGTTTTTAATTTATTGAATCATTTACTAGTATATAGTTCTAATTACTCAATAAAAAACACTAAAGATATACAAATTTTATAACTAGTGTATTTTAAGAACTGTACTGTTTAACAATTTTATGTGAAATAAAAATCGAGTCATAATTTACGAATGGTGGAATGATCATGATGATGATAATAATAATCCTTACGACTTAGAATGTGAAGAAGTAGAAAATTATGATAAAGTTATGGAATCTTATACTAATCATCTAACAATCTTATATAATCTTGCTTTAGTGTATAAACAAAGGCTGAAGAAGATTTATGTAGCAAAGGTCAAAAGGCATTGCTAGCAAATCAAAAATCATTTATTTATTTGTTAGGTGAACATATAATTAACTACCTGGATATAATACCGCTAGAGGAATAGAGTAACAATCTCTAAAATAAAAAATGGTTAATATAGTTTTACGCTGAATTTACAGTAATTGGTTCCTCTACTTGTTTTTCTTTTTCTAGTTTTTTATTAGGTATTACTTCTTTTTCAGGTATTACATTTGTTTCACACATAGTATTTTTAATAAGATTTCATTCATAATAAGGGTTAAAGTAAAATTATACAAACATGTGATAAAGTGATATAATCAGGTTTCGCCAACAGATCGGGCACCGAGGGAATTGATGTATATCGCAGTTTTTTATTGTATTTTTATAAGAGAATATTTTATCATAAATAAGAAAGGTTTGAAATAGAAATGAGTTCATTGGTATTTTGTTCAAAGTGTGGTAAAACTGA
>DASVFI010000264.1:0-4114 GCA_036380115.1 Nitrososphaeraceae archaeon
TGTATGTCTTGGACACTTATGAATCTGACAAATAAAGTTAAAGAAGGACATTGTCATAATATAGATCATGAACATGGAAGTCAAACTCCACGGGAATGTTTCGATGGAAGAAAATTCCATTATTCCATTTACCAAAAATGCATTAAATCATTCTATGACAGTTTAGCAGTTATAGAAAAAGACTTGGACAAATACCGGTTCTAATAACCCAGATGATAAATTAGTAGTATATTCTATTTCCTGTTATGTTATATATTGGATTTAAGAGGATTTTTTTAATTTAATGTTCAAAATTTGACTTAACATATCAAACTTACATTATTCATCAAAGATGGCAGTATTTATGAAAATTAGAAACATACTTTTTTATAAATTTGAATAAGATTAAATAAAATTGTTAATATTGTTATACGATTGTAAAATTGTCTTCTCCAGCTAATGATAATATTGCTAATAAGGATAAAATAAAAAATCTAAAGATTAACACTGATGAGATAGATAGAATTGTTAGTAAAAAAAATATTATTCATAAGAAAATTCAACTATGGACTAATGATAAAGGTAATGAGTATGCTATATCATTATTACTTGATGATTCAGATCCATCTATAAAAAATATCTCTCCATTTATCGCCTCAACAAATCCTAATGAAGAATACACACATCCAATTGCAGAAACAGATAGTATTCAAACTTTGGAACATGGATGGAATTACGCATTAAGAGAATTAATAGAAGAATATAAAGAGAATCGCTTTCAAAAAGTTATCAGAGAAGGTTTTCAATCCATCAAGCTAATTCCTTTTTATAAATGCACATACTGTAATAAAGAATTTTCTTCAGAAGAAGAACAAAATAAACATGAACATGAATGGCATATATAGTAAAAGTTCTAATTGTGCAGTATTAATACTATTTTCGCTAAAGTATCAAAGAAAATTGTGATAATATTGTAAACTTTTAATCAGATATCTTACAGCAATTATCTTTATTTTCACATTTACAATCTAATGGCTCTTGTAAGCAAATTGGACAAATGAAAGTACCACAACCAATACATGTATTATCTTTTAGATTACATGCCCAATGTTTGCATTCATCCATAACTTTCCGTTATATTATGTATAATTTCCTTTGAATATCTTTTGGTATATATCTAAAAGATATATTTTAATGATTTAAGAACTTGAGAGTATATTGTATTGATTAAGAAAATTAAATAATAATAATAATAATTGCAATGATAATTATATCAATATGGGCCAAAAATCACTAATATGTATATATACAAATAAAGATAGAAAAGAATTTGCTATTGGATTAAAAGATGATGAGAATTTTAGAGCAATGACAAAAGAAGGTGAATTTTATACAAGATTTGTTGATATATTTGATAAGATAGTAGATAATGAGAAAGAAATAGATTGGAAACAAGAATTAAAGAGATGGATTGATGCTGCAAAGAAAAATGAAGCTATATTTGTTGAAGTTGATTTGAGTAAATATAATGTAAGGTAAGAGGAGAAAGGAAATAAATTAAATGTTTATTATATAAGAAGAACGCATTTACTTACATATTAAAACAATCCTAATTCTTAATAATTGTATTTAATAGCATCATTTCTTTGAATTTGCTATTTCTTGGTTTACTTCTTAATCTATAGCCACAACATGGACACCAAAAACTTTCCCAAATAATAAAGATTTGACAAACTTGGCAACGCTTTTGTCCTATTGTATAACGTTGCCCACCTTCTTTTGGTTTGATTGCTTTATGACGTGAACATATTCCTTTGCATACCAATAACTATAAAATTGGAAATTAGTCTTAAGAATCTATCTATACTAAAAATTATACTTATTATTTATATTTACCATTAACTAATCATTTTTGCTTTTAGTTTGTAATAGTTTGCTAACCTCATTATATATTTTAAGAAATTTTAATCCTTTTTTATGTAATCCTGAATATTTACTTTTATTCCTACTTTGAAATTCTATAAAGTTATTTTCTATTAAAAGATAAAGATATTCATTTAACTTGTTATAATTGAGTATTATACATAATATTTGTTTTGATTGCTTTTCTATTTGCAGTTTACAACATACTGCTTATTGTTTGTATTCTGCCTCTATATTTCCATATTTATTAGATAAACAATTTACTAAATAACAATATAAACAATTATTGATAAAATGATGAATGTTCTATCTAATATTCTTATTGAAGGTATATAGTATAATCAGAAGCTCCTGCTAAAAATCTTGATAATAATGAGTTTTTTTTGTTATTCATTCCTTTTCTCAAACAAATAGTATGATAATATGAATAATGTTTAATCTTATTTAATAAATAAAAAAGAAATAAAACTTGGTTAAATAAAAGATTAATCAATCAAAGATATGAAAAAATAAAAAATCAAAGAAGTTTATTTTTGTCTACTTGGATCATAAAGAATTTTATTCCTATTTGCTGCAATCTTATCCATTACTGGTTCTTTGTCATCAAGTGTTATTTTCATAGATGATTCTTCACCTGTTGTAGTATTACCAGAAAATGATGATGGACTATGATCTTGTAGATTTCTATCTTTTAATGCATCATTTACCAAATTCTTTATTTCATTTGCAGTAACAATTACTGTTTCTTGTTCTTTTTTAGAATTAGTTTTTAATTTTTGTTTAGTTGCTACTGTAGAAGATGATTGTTTTCTTGGTTGTTGTTGTTTTTTCTTTGTTGCTCTACCAGTTGATTCATTTTGAACTGATTTTTTTATTTTCTTTGTTACTGATTTTGCTACATCTTTTGCTACTGGAAAAGAAACACCTGATCTACTTACAGTTTGAGTTAATCTATCTGTATCAAATTTCTCCTTTCTTCCACTTGATCTTTTTACAACTATATCCTTTTTACTTTTCGTTAAATTTGATTTAGTAGTGGTTTTTTTAGATTTAGGTTTAGATCTATTGGAAATATTTTTAGAATTCAAATTAGAAGTAGATTTAGTTTTTTTAATTGTTGGTTTGGTTTTAGTTTTCGGGTCATTTTTAATTTTTTCTTCTTTATTATTTTTTTGTTTAGTAGATGTTTTTTTTATCATGTTATACTATTGCTATGAATGATAATATTCAATACAGATTTAAGTATTTGCGAAATTTAAAATCAACTAATAAATTACTAAAATAACCTTACTTAACTTTATGGAAATAAATTTCTTTTCTTATAGAGAAATAATTGATATGATATAATTTTCAATAGATCAATTAACTTTATATGAACAAAATTCATCATAGACCTTCAATTAATTAAGAATCTAGTAAAAATGAAAACAATTTTTCTAGAAATAAAATGATTAATTTTCGCTTTCTAATATTTTATAATATTAAAAGAAACATTAACAGTATTACTCTGTCCTACTACTTGATTTTCTTAATTATAGTTTCTCAATTTTGTAAGTTAGTTTAGTAGTATATAAAAATAAAATATTATTAATAGAATCAATCTTTAATATTATGGTTTATCCATATCTTTAGATGGACGATTGAAAGTGTAAATCTTCCCGTAGTATAATTCTCCTATTAACTCATGTTTACTTTTTTAAAAGACAATATATAAAAAGATTTATTATCAAAAGAAGAATATATGAAACAAATCTATTTCATTTTTATTTTACTAACAACTCTTACAACTTCAATATTATCTATAAGTTCATCAGGAATTACTTTTGCATAAGAAAAAAATGAAACGTCATCAGAAACTAAGGATTCTCCTTTAATTACAACTCCAGAATTAGAGGAATCAATTAAAACAAATAATAATACATCATCATATGGGAATGACAATAATGAATCTCTGATTGAAAAGATACTTCCATGATAAGTTTAATTATTTATAATTTATATTTTAAACATTTATTAAATTTAATTAAAAACGATAATACGATAGCGGTTCTAAAATAGGAGTCTATTATAAAGATATATTTACTACTTATATTTAGCTTTATTATTAGAAACTTATTTTGAAATTATTTAGACTAATAGACTAATTTTTATCTTGTTAAGTGGAGAATGGTAGTTGCTCTCTTTTTCTATTCCTTCATTAGTTGTAACTTTT
>DASVFI010000265.1:0-12505 GCA_036380115.1 Nitrososphaeraceae archaeon
AATGAAGAACATATGGCTACAACAATAATAAATAAATTTGAAATCATCTACTATCTCTTAGAACTAACATCAAAAAAGAATACGACCTAACCTCCATCCTAACTATAATGCATATCATGAAAAACTTGTAGAATCAATAAATTGGACCTTGAAAAAATATACAGACAATATAAACACCAACAGAATGAAGAATAAGAAAAAGTAATAATAGATAATATTCTAAATAAACTTGACAAGAAAAGACTATGGTTATAAACAAAAAGAAAAAGAGCTCTATTCAAAGATGAAGTGTTAAAGTATGCACTAGAAGAAGAATATCTTGACTATCTTCTTTATGCAATCCGTGATGCGATGGATATACTTTATTTTTAATAAGTATATCTTAATTTGGTATTAGATTGTAGAAAAAGAGGGAAATATTGAATAAAAAGATAATGCACTTCTATATGTTAAGCAGTAATTAATATTTTAAACTATCACAATATTCTTGAATATTTCTCAATATTTTAAAAATAGGATTTAGCAGAAAATAAATATACTAATAGAAATAGAATATTAAATTTAAAGATGAAAGCATTAAAAAATTATCTATATAATACTTTCCAAATCTTTATATCTTCTTTTATTATTTATTAGATTTACTATCTAAATGGATTCTATTCTTGAAAGCCATAGGAACAGTAAAAGAAGATTCTGAAATGTTCGACAAAGATAAAAATAAAGATGCGAAAAAGGTAGTAGTAGCATCTCTGAAGGAAAAAAAGCAAATCCATATTCTTGATTTAGATGATGGAGAATTTGCATTTATGGAATGGTTAAATTCAGAAAATAAAAACTCTGCTGTTAATCATATTATACTTAAAAGATATGGAAAAGATAAGGAATGTATTTTAAACGATAATACCTTACATTCTTATATAAAAGTAAAAATTAACGATGGTGCTCCCTTCTGTACCTATTGTCAAGATGATACTTGCGCACATGTAGGATTTACAATATGCATTATGCAATTATTTGAAAGAAAAGCGAATTTGATAGGCGAAGATGAAAGCATACTGGATTTACTAAAAGATTAAAGGGATTCATTACTAGCAATTCAGTTTATTTTATATTAAAATAAAACCTATTTGGTATCAAATAGTTAAAGATTATAAATTTAGTGGTCTTTCCATAAGATTGGATTCAAATATTAAATATCTGATTCAAATATGCTAAATGATTCTTAAATTATTAATTTTTGAATTTTCATTTTTGCTTTGAAGTTAATATTTAATAAAAAAATAATATTTCCTGATAATACCAATTAAGTCAATAAAACATATTAGTATTTTATCTTATTATAAATACAGGTAATTAACACAATTTCATTTAATGATATATAAATAATTAAATACTTTAATTAACATCTTTTAGATGAGAAGAAGGTAAAATAAGATATAGAATCGGAAAAAAAAGGTAGATTGACACAGAGTAATAATAAAGAGCCAAAAATAAGACAACAACAACCACAGATTAAGATATTTAGTTGTTTTAATTGCGGTCATCCTTATAAAGCCTATCCTCCAGATAGTAGTTTTAGTTTTGCGTACATAAGTCCTTGTTCAGAAACTAATGAGTTAGAGCCTAATCATAATCACAAACAACCATATGAATGTGTAAATTGTAGCCATCGAAATTATCTTTATTGGTGTCAGGGACATTTCAATTCTATTTAAAATTTGATTAATATGATTATTCTCTTATCATCCTTGTTTTTCCTTTACCTAGATCAAAGGTAATTTAAAAATAGATAAAGATTAAAGATAATAAATAAATAATATCGATCTTCTTCTAGTCTTTTCTATACACCAGTAGGAAAAGTTTCTGGAAGATCTTTGTCATTTATAGTTTGCACGTGTAAAGGATTTAATGCATGAGTTTCATCAATAAATAAAAAGGCATCATATCTTAAAGATATGTTAGTAGGAACATAATTTCCATAGCTTTCATATTGAGGATTATATACAACTCCTATTGCTCTTTGACCTCTCCATTTATAATTATTGATTTTATTATTGCTATTATTATTTATTCTATTATTAATATCATCATTATGAGAGAAAATAATTAATTTATTATTATTATTAAAAGAACTAGCAATAGAATCATTCTTAATATTATGAAGAATATTATCCCAACTTTCACTTATGGCAGTAGGAACATTCATTTCTTCCATTTTATCTCCCCATCTTTTTGCAGCAATTACACTTCCCTTATATGTTCCAAATCCAATCAGTACTGTGTTATTATTACTTTTTCGTTCACGTACTAGTTGCCCTAGATTTATCATATTATCTTTGGACATATCTGTTGCTCTTGCATCTCCGATATGTGTATTATGTGCCCAAACAATTGCTTTCGAATTACCTTCATCATGAAAAGTTATTAAGCGATCAAGAGTTTCCATCATATGAGTATCACGGATATTCCAAGATTTTACATCACCTTTAATCATAGTACGATAATATAATTCTGCATTCTTTGCTGTAATGGCATTTTGCTCTGCATTAAAATATTCTTCCTCTTTATTTCCATGATCTTTTTTACTATAAACATCCACCTTGTCACGTATAGATGTTAACATTTCAATAACTTCATCTTCGCAATTTTCAGGAACAAATGCTGTTGCACGAGCATAATTTTCTACATCTTTTCCGTAAGGCTCAAAGCAGTTATACGCTTCAAAAGCATTTTCAATTGCATTCGGATCGATTTTCTTTAGATATTGTATAATTGCTTCCATGGATTCCCATAGGCTATAGAGATCTAGACCATAAAATCCAACAATTTTTCCATTTCCATTAGGATTACAAGTAAATGAATTATTTTTTTGTTCTTGTTGTTGCTTATCATTATATAATTTAAGCCATTCCACCAATTCTATCATCTCTTTATTAGCCCACATCCATGAAGGCCAACGATTGAAAGAATATAAAACATCATATGCATTTTTGCCAGAATCAGGAAATCCTTTAATATATCTATTAACTTTGTAACAATTCGGCCAATCACCTTCTACTGCTATAAATGAAAATCCTTTTTCTTTTATAAGACGCTTAGTAATTTCAGTACGCCATCTATAAAATTCAGAAGTACCATGAGATGCTTCACCTAATAATATAAATTGTGAATCACCTATACGGTCTAATAATATATCAAGATCTTTAGAACTGTCAAGTTTATTAAAATTTTCTATACCTTTTATGGTATTGTTTTCCACTATATATTTTGTAAAATAAAATATAAAAGTGAATTATATAACAATAACAATAACAACAATAATAATTAATTTAGAAATTTGATATACTTTTTTCATTTATAGGACTATAAAGCCTAGCCTTCTAACTATCTATCTGTATATCTAGGAAAATCAACAGCAATATAATAGAGGGATAGAGTCTATTGGTCTTTGTTTGTATTTTACCATAAGTTGATTTGCAATATATTTATTATTCCTTTTCCACTTACTTATAGCATCACGAGGAATAACTCTTATGATAAATGTAATGCTAAAGACAGATAAAATAAAAATAATTATGAATAAATTCAAACAAGAGGAATACTTTTAAAAATAAAGTAAAAAAATTTCTTTATACCCAAATAGATAATTAATTAGTTAATTGGTTATGAATAAAATTGTTAATAAAATTAAAGAAAAATTAAAAAAAATATCATATACAACCAATCAAGTTGCAAGTAAGGCTAAAGACAAGGTATCATATACAACCAAAGAAAAATTAACAGATGCTAAAGATTTTACAAATAAATCGTTATCACCATCATTACTACCTGAATCTTCAACAATAACATCGACAGTTATACAAGAACAATCTATTGTTGCTTCAAGAGAAGACTTGAAAAATCTCGAGCTTTCTGACTTGGTTATTATGGCTTCCATGTCTTATGATTTTGATAAAAGCTTCAAATATTTTTTTGAAAGAGATGCTTTTACTTTGCCTGATCCTTTTAAAGATCCTGAAAATTATTTATACTATTTATTTGTTGAAAAAAATAATCATAGCCATATTATATCAATGGTAATAATAAGAAAAGATACTTCTATAGAAAAAAACATTTGGTATAAAATTATGGGCAATGACAAAGTAATGTTAGATATAAGTCATGAACAAGCAAATGAAATCAAAGGAGAATTGATGCCAAAAGATACTAATAACTTCTATCCTTTTAGAAAGGATGGAAAAATAGTAGGTTGTATAATGTTTGCTTATCAAATTTGTGATTTAAAGAATGAGCTTTAAGAAATTAAGACTTGGTTATAATACAAAGATGTAGTACAACCATGGAAGATTAAGGCTATGGCAATTGCAGAGGCACTGTATGGACATTACTGGTGCAGTAATTCAGAAGTTAAAAAAAGATTATTGTTGTTAAATAGATCTCAAGATAATGATTTTACTCGGTTATCTAACATCTACGCAGTATTTGAGATTTACATCCCTCCTTTTGCAAAATATTATGTAAAAAATATAAATAATTTAAGAAAATTTATTGGTAAGAAGAAGAAACTATAGTCCTCACTTAAATAGCATCCAGAAATGTATGAAGAAGGCTATGGTGATATATCGATGTATAATGTCTGTATTTTAGTGTATTCGCATTGCTAGATATCATATTTAAAAATGAAAAAAATTTAATTAATAAATTATTTTCTCATAGCATAAACTAATGGCTATGAGGGAGTTTATAGATTTTATAATGTTCAATCAGGACTATGGCAATAATATTGGTTGGTTTGCCTATTTATCACATTTTCAAGAAGATATTGAAGTATTTATATTTTAGACATATATTTACTTCATCATTAATTGTTTTGAGATTAAAGGGATTAAATAATATGATGCATCTTAACCACTACCAGAATAGAATATGAAAAACTGTTTTATTAATTTTTGACCTTTCTCATTATCCTTAACAGATCACTGCAAAATAACTATAGTATCTCTTTTTATTAGCCTGTAATCTTATTGTATATGAATGACTAGTAGTACACCAAAATTTTGTAGTAATTGTGGTGAGACATTGGAAAATTTAAATGATGAAGAAATTAAAAAATGTCCAAAATGTAAAATTGACCTTATTCAAATAGGGGGACCAACACATAATACACCGGTTGTAGACCAACTACCATATAAAAGTCCGGGAACAGCAGCACTCATAGCATTTATCGGAGGAATATTTGCTCTACTTGGGTTGGGTCATATGTATATTGGAAATGTTGGAAGAGGAATTGGAATACTAATATCTGGTATTATCATTTATGTTCTGTTCATTATTATTATTATATTCTCTTTGTCTTTACAAGGTCTTTTATTTTTAGGGGTCGATGAGTCACCTATAGGCATTGAAGCCATACTTATTATATTTGTTTTAGGTATTGCATATTTTGTATTGTGGATATGGCAAATATTTAATGCTAGAAAACTAGCGAAGAAATTTAATGAATCAGTACGAATAACGGGAAAAGAACCATGGTGAAAGAAATCTAAACCAGATAGATCTTTTCTATTATATTTATTTTAGTTATTATTGCTTTGCTTTCTTAATTGTTCTTGTTGCTGCAATTGTAGTTGTCGTCTCTTTCTTTTTCTTGCTACTTCTTCTTGTACCAGTGCAATTATTATTATATTACATTATTACTATTATAAATTCACTTGATATAATATTTAAATTACCATTAGTTTGTTAAAGAATAATTAAACGATATTATCATATCAAATTTTATGGTATCTGACAGAATCTTAGAATATCTTGTTCAAAGAGTAGAAGAAACTGGCATAGGATTTGATATAACACTGTGTGTGAATGGATTAGTAATTTATGGAAATATGATACATTCAAAACAATACTATGATCTGATGATAGAAAATATGGCTAAAAGAGACGAGATAACTACAAATGATACTAATGAAATTAAAATGGTAGATAGCTATCGAGAACATTATAAACAATTTATGAAAGATATGATAAGGCAAAGTGAAATAGATAGTTTGAAATATGTTCATCTTGCCCATGCTATAATTAAATTATCTTCTGATTCAGATCCGATTATTACTTCTGCCTGGAGATGTAAAATATCATCTGTGGATGCTTTCTCTCTAGGTTATACAACTATTTCTAAAAATGATTTATTATGATTAAAAATCTAGAAAGTTGAAATACGATTCCATAATTTTCCCTTTTTTATCAAACTCAAATTTCTCTACTACATTACATTTTATTAAATCATTTGATGAGTAACATATTCCAATATTAATTTATCTTTAGTTACAAAAACGATAGAGTATACTTATATTTAAAAATTAATGGAGATGTTTAAAATTCCTCAAACGTGGATAATTTTCGTTTATATTTATTTTTAATTTTATTGTATTGCTCAGTTATTAATATGAAAATTTTTTGATATTATTCTTGAAATTAAAATCAAAACAATCTTCTCCGTAAATCTTTCGGTGCCTAACAAACCTAGGAATCTATCAGGGGAGGAATTCTAATATATTTATAATGTTCAGTAATAACTTTAAAAATGTTAACTACTTAGAAAATTAAATCAAACTTATTCAAATAAATTTTCTAATAACAATTAAAATGAATATCATTGAAATCAAGGATGAAATGTTCATTTTGTAAACAGATATTGCTTTATGTCAATAAAGTAGAACGTAATACAGGTCAACGAATGATACTTTATAAATGCAGAAAATGTAAAATCAAATATAAAGAATTTATTTTAGATAGTAAAATTATAAATTATTAAATATATGATCATTTGATAGTTTGAAAAATTGTATATTCATATAGTTCAAAAACTTATTATTAAAATTTAGAATTTTTGGATAGAGAGGAAAATAGATAAAATTACAGAAAGAAAATTGTGAATATAATTACATGTATATCAGAATAAAAAATGGTAGAAAATGAAGGACTCTCTAGAGAAAAAAGAGGAAAGGTTGTAGTGATGCTAGAGCGAAGATCTATTTGATATCCACAGAGATTTATGACAGAGACAATATTATCATAAGCGTTGACTACATACATTCTCTCATGACTAACTTGACAGATCTTGCATTAAGTGGTTGGTTGAGGAGCCATCTTCTAGCATTTGAATCCTCAGCCAAATCCTTTATTGTTTTTTTATAAATCATTATTGAAACTATCAAGTCCTTCAATTTCTGTATTTGAAAAATAATTAGAATATCGTATTAGTAAAGTTATGACAGGTTCAATATATATTAAAGTAGAAAAAATCATAATTTCCTCGTCGAAGACTCGAAACTAACAGTTTTTGGAATATATTAGAAGATTATTATTATATAACTTTTGTTTTCTATTGAGAACAGATTCTTCTATCTCTTCTAATTTTATTTAGGAACGAGGCACTACTACCAATAAATAATTTGTTTCATATTGATCAAATAACAATATGTCATCACAAGACAATCATGAAAAGAAACTCGATCATAGATCAAAGTTTGTAATATTATATTCTACTTTAGCAGGATTTTTATCTTCGTGGGCAATTTCAGGATTATTAATTATTGTTGATATTGTATCGCAGACACCTATAGGTACTTTCTTTGCAGTTATAGGATCATCTCTTGGTTACTATGATACTTCTGTAGCACAATATATTGGATTTGCGTTACATATTGCAACAGGTACTATAGCAGGTAACATTTTTGGTCAAGTAGCCTTATTTTGGAACAAATTGTTTCCTTATAATCTCAAACGAGGAATAACTTATGGAATAATAGTGGGTATTTCTCTATGGCTAGTATTATTTCTACCCTTGTCTACATTTATAATTCAACCTAAACTGGATGCTTTTGCTCTATCTGCGCCAAACCAATATCTATTTGGAATAGCAGATCACTTTCAAGGACTTCATCTACTTATTGCTATAGGATCTTTAGGATTTCATATAATATATGGGATCATATTGGGATTCATGGTATGGAGAATGATCGAATTAAAAGTATTTGTACCAATCAATAAAGAATCAATAAAGTCTTAGAAATCTAAATGCAATGATATGTATGAATATTTTTACAATAAAGGTTAGAAATACAGGTAAAAAATTAATTATTTTTTATATTTATCGATATGAAAATAGCGATCTAAAATATTTGAATAGTATAATTGAGATGAAAGTAGATGTATTTGATAACCATTTCAGGACTAATTAGAATGCCACAAAAACTATTGTTATTTTTATAAAGGTATGCAATATCAAATGAAATTCTATTTTGATAATAAATCATATATCACAATTTTAAATGTATAATAACAAAAATAAACAACAAAATTTAAGAGTGCTAGTAACTGGCGCAACTGGATTTATTGGAAGTAGAATAGTTAAGAGACTTTTAGCCGATGGAGAATATAATGTTAGATGTATGACAAGAAATCCCGATTCTATCTTTGACCTTTTTAATTTAAGTGGTGACATCCTAGAAGTTGCAAAAACTGATGCTTCAAATTATTTAGAATTAGTAGAAGCTCTAAAAGGAGTGGATGTAGCTTTTTATCTTATACATTCTATGGAAGGCTCATCAAAAAAGTGGAAAGAATTCTCTAAAAGAGATAGAATTGCAGCTGAAAATTTTGCAAAAGCAGCATCACAAACAAATACAAAAAGAATAATTTACTTGAGTGGCCTTATCGATGCAGAGCATAAGGATTTATCTGAACATATGCAGAGCCGAAAAGAAGTAGGAGATATTTTAAGAACCTCCAAGGCTGAAGTTACAATATTTCGTGCTGCTGTAATTCTAGGTCAAGGAGGTGGTTCCTTTCAAATGTTACAATATCTAGTTGAAAGACTTCCTATAATGGTATGTCCCAAGTGGGTATTGACTAAATCACAACCTATATCTGTAGATGATGTAGTAACTTATTTAATAAAGTCAATAGAAATCAAGGATACAGCTAATCAAGATTTTGATATTGGAGGTCCTGAAATTCTTAGTTATATTGATATGATGAAAAGATATTCAAATATTCTAAAAAAATCATTAAAAATTGTTATTATTCCATTTTTGACTCCTAGACTATCGTCTTATTGGGTAGATTTGATTACTCCTGTTAAAGCATCACTAGCAAGACCATTAATAGACAGTTTAAAACATGAAGCAATAGTTCATGATGATAAAATTCAAAATCTAATTCCAATCAGACTAAAGAACTTTGAAGAATCTATCAGAATTGCCATGAAAGAAGAAGTAAGAAAAGCAAAGGTAATAAAAAAACAAAAAACATCTGACTCCCTCAACAAAACAATATTAATTTTTTCATTGATTTCGTTAGGAATAATTGGTGCAACCTATTATTTTTTAGATAATAGAAGTGATATATTTAGTCCTCACTGGATAATATTAGCAATTTTATGGTATTTTGGAATTTTATTTGCAATATTTTTTGTCAAGAATGGTGCAAGGTTAGGATCCATGGTAGCTGGTATTATAGGATGGATAACATTAGCATTCTGGCTGTTCAATAACATATATTTGATATCGGATAATACGATTAATTTCTCATCCCATAATACTGTAATTACGATTCGAAATTTCATTGGAGCTATTGTAGCTGGACTGAGTATAGCAGCTTCCCATAATCTATTCCATAAAATTAGAATGTTAGGAAAATGATCTTATGTATTCATTAATGTCTTTATATAAGTAATTATAACATCGAGTTTTTGAGATAGTTTTCCATTTGTTAGACAAGGTATTCTTGCTTTAAAATTGGAGAAACCTTTAGGAGATTAATACAAAGAAAAAAACTGAGATGATACGAAAAAGAATTTTGAGGGATTTTTAATAGATGGTCTTATAATTCCTTGATGTTAGTGGGAGTCCAATAATATTAAAACCAAACCATTACTGTCAAATAAGAAATGAAAAAATTGCTGTTCATAGGATTATACATAATAAAAGGAGTTGTAATTTTCTCTTAGTATTTCTTTCATGTTACTGATAATATGAGTAGAGAAGCAATTTACTCCTAGTATTAATAAGATAGATCAATTCCAGAAGTGATGTATATCAAATAATTTATTCATAATATGTGGGTAATGAACATATTTTAAATAATTAATTAGAAAAGGTCATAAACTATTTCTAGTTTTCAAAAATAAACAAGAGTATTTGCTCTTTAAAGTAAATAATGGATCACTACACAATTGCCCTATCTTATATAGCTGGATCAGGTCCAACCTTTACAAGCATTTTCCCAAAGTTTTCTCCTTTGAAAAGGCCAAGAAAAGCTTTTGGTGCATTTTCTATGCCTTCTAAAACGGTTTCCTTCCACTTGATCCTTCCTTCGTCAACCCATTTGACCATATCTATATGAAACTCGTTTAGCATATCATAATGATCTCTTACAATAAATCCTTGAAGTTTGAGTCGATTGGTTATAGCCAAGAAGAGGTTAGATGGACCAGGAATTGGAGAATCGGAGTTGTATTGAGAGATCATACCACAAAGTACGATTCTGCCAAATGTTTTCATATTATCAAGAGCTGCTTCTAAATGTTTTCCACCTACATTATCAAAGTAAATATCAATTTTATCAGGACAGACCTTTATGAGCTCAGCAGAGATATTATCCACTTGTTTGTAATTAAAGGCATAATCTATTCCTGCTTGGTCAACAAGCCACTTTACTTTCTCTTCTGAGCCAGCACTTCCTATAACATGGCAGCCCTTGGTCTTTGCGATTTGACATACAACAGAACCTACTGCTCCTGATGCTGCTGAAACAAATATTGTGTCACCATCTTTAAGCTCACCAATCTTTAAAAGCCCGACATATGCCGTAAGACCTGTCATACCAAATGTTCCAAGAAATGATTGAATTGGAGCTATCTTTTGATTGACCTTAATGACATCTGATCCATTTGATAAGCAATACTCACGCCATCCAAACATTCCTAAGACATATTCACCTACAGCAAACTGATTATTTTTTGATGCTATAACTTGGCCTATACATGCTCCTTCTATAGGTTCACCTAATTTGAAAGGAGGTATGTAGCTATTACCTTCTTTCCTCATGCGACCACGCATATATGGATCCACAGACATCCAAATGTTTCTTATCAAAAATTCCCCTTCTTTTGTTGGCTCTGGAATCTCAACTCGAACAAGTTTAAAATTGTTATCTGTAGGCATTCCTACTGGAAATTCAGTTAGACAAATTTGTCGGCTAACCTTTGTTACAACCATGTATGTATTCTTGCAGGAATTAAGTTAAATGAATTTCTCTATATGTATGACTTTTATGTTTGTAAAGTGATTTTGATTGCTTCTATACCTGTATGCTGGGTATAATATGTTAAAACGAAATGAATATGTCCAAGTTTTATCAATTATTTTAGGTTGGAAACGTAAAGATAAAATGATAATTTAAGTAAAAGAAGGAGCTCCTAAACAAAAACAAAAATGGATTCCAGTTTCAAAACCTAAATGACGTAAGTTTTTATGAGTAACATCAAATCTTTTAGGATCTGTAAATATTGATTAGTCATAATTGGCAAAACCCAAAAACAATGTTATTCATTGACCTTTCTGTATTTTTTGTTTCTGTATCCTACGTCTTCTCTTCCTTCTAATAAAGTTACATTAGCATTTGTAATACGGAATAAGAATTGTACTGGTGATCGATAACGTGAAGTCTCTATTGCAGGTTTAATTATGAGAATTTGATTTTCTTATAGTTGTTTAAATTCTTGAGGAATTTCAAGTAATGAGAAAACAAAGTTTCCTATAGGTTAACTGTAGTAACATGTCCTGCATTTAAAAGGAGGACTACAAAAAAGAGGCATTTCTTTTTCAGATAAAGAATGTCCTCAAATGGCATTACATGGTCTTGATATGAATAAGTTATAAAAAAATGGTTTATTAATAATGGATTTAAGTGAAGACTGGTATCTGTCATTTGATCATAAAGACAATAAAAAAATAGCAACAATAGATAATGAAAAAGTCATTGAAAATTGGAATAATCTACTTAAACAATCCATAAATAATGGAGAAAGGGATTACGAGTGTTTTCTATGTTAGATTGTTTCTTTGAATATAATTTAATTGACGAATTGATTGATTATGAATGTGAATACTCTCCTAAATACAATAAACCACTTCTAGGACTGTGCTTATAATGATAAACATATATCACAATTACCAGAAGATAAAATCAGAAAACTCGTATTAACTCATAGTAGAGTTTGGGTATAACTTAAACATTCCTTTGATCTTTTTATATAATTTATATTTTTAATATCTGCATTCACCAATATTTCCTTTTATATTCTATTTATTGATTAATCATAGTACCATCAATAATTTTTTATCTTGTTGTTGTTGGTTGGCTAAAAGTAAATGAATTTTTCTTCTAAGTTCACTTAATAGAATTGGCTTGTAAATAACAATCTTTTCAATATCTGGAT
>DASVFI010000266.1:0-4342 GCA_036380115.1 Nitrososphaeraceae archaeon
ATCCAGATATTGAAAAGATTGTTATTTACAAGCCAATTCTATTAAGTGAACTTAGAAGAAAAATTCATTTACTTTTAGCCAACCAACAACAACAAGATAAAAAATTATTGATGGTACTATGATTAATCAATAAATAGAATAAAATTAAAAAAACGAAGGAAATAATTAAGTTATACCCAAACTCTACTATGAGTTAATACGAGTTTTCTGATTTTATCTTCTGGTAATTGTGATATATGTTTATCATTATAAGCACATATCCCAAGTAGCGGTTTATTTAATTTAGGTGGAAGTTCACATTCATAATCAACTAATTCATCAACTAGACCATATTCAAAGAAACAATCCATCATAGCAAATATTCGCAATCCATTCCTTCCTTCATTCTTTATTACTTGATTAACTAAATTAGCGAATCTCATATGTATTTTTTCATTATCTACTGCTACTGTGTTAATTTTATTGTCTTTTTGATTGAATGATAAATAATATTCTTCAGTATATGCAATCTTCAACAATCCATCATTCTGTAATTTACTTATATCAATATCATATAATGCAATTTGAGATTGCAGATAAGAATAATTAATATCTCTACTTAATAGTAGTAGAGTCACTTCATTATTTTCTATTCCTATTTTTAGAAATGTAATTGCATCTTTGACCTTGTCGTGAGGAGAAGAATATGTATGCATACAATGATCTTTTAATTGTAGTCGATAAAGTCTTTCCTTTTTCTTAGTGTTGGAAATTAAATCTATTACATCAAATAGTGAAAATGGTTGAATACGAATATCATCCTTTCTACATATTCCTATAGATAGTAATCTGTCTTTCGTAGATTCAGATGATAATATAAAAAATATTCTTTTATCATAAAATATTTTTTTGATTTCTCCAAGCGTATTAGTAGTAGTAGTAGTAGATACTTTATTTATCTGTGCATCTTCTGCTGTAGAAATATCTAAAATAATTAGTTCAAGATTTTTACGTTTAGTATCATCAAAATTTGTGATAATAGTCAAAATGTCATTCCAATTGATGAATGTTATTTTGTAATTATTGATATTGTAATTATTAAAATGTTGTTGATAATGTTGAATATTATCTGTAACTAATAGTATTGTTTTATTATTATTTGGAATTTCATTATTATTTTTTCTAATATCTTCTAACATTTATCTTCCTCCTTCTTTCTCACTTCTCGCTCCATCCCTTTAACAAACCAAATTCTGAATATTTTGAATGTTTTATTCCTTCTGAATCACAAATAGTAGTATGATTATTGTTTATTCTATATTTATGATGTTTAAAAGGAGCATCTTGAAAATTATTACTATTGTATAGACATAATAATGATACACTTAATCCATGTTTTTTATTCAATTCTTCTATTGTTTGATCCCACCATTCTTCTACAGCAACACATTGATCAAAATGTTTATTTTTGAAAAGAAGATTTGGAATATCACATACTATTCTAATCTCTTTTTTATTGTCTAGTATTGCTTTCTCAAAAATCTGTCTTTTTAAATCTTCAAATGGTTTTAGATTTTCGCATGCTGCACTGATATAATAATCATCACTATTTTTAATTACCATAAAGTTTTTTTCTTTGGAATTGTTGAGATGTGGAATCTGTGATAGTATTGTTTTTGGATGATCTTTTTTCATATTATGCATAGAAAGATAAACACATAACTGGTCTTTTTGTAATCCTTCATCAATATATCGCAATAGACTATTTGTAATAATAACAGAAGAAGAAGATTGTGATTCTTTCTCACAATACATACAAATATGTTCAGTCAAATCAAGCGGAGATGAATCATCAAATATATTTCCAAATAAATTATTGGTAAGATGAAGGTTATGATGGTCAAAAAGTATTTTTCTAGATTGTTGATCTAAGTTTTCAAAATCATCTAAATCGTAAGCACAAATAACTGTTAATGGAAAATCATCTGAAGATAAATATGATTTTTCAATTTCAATAATATTTTTTTCATATCCTCTTTCAAAAAAGATTCTTATATCTGCAAACGCCCTTAAACCTCTTTTTCCTTTCTCTATTGCTTTATTTGCTAGATCAGAATACTGCTTGACAATCTTGCCGCAATCTATTATTTTAGTTGTAAAATAAAATTTTCTAGAATTTTTGATATTGATAATCCCGTCTCTTTCCAGGTCTGCCAATTCATTTGAAGAAATCTTCCACTTTTTTACTATTTCATTTCTAACTTCATCTTTGGTTAGTTCATCAGTTACCATTAATACTGCTTCATTCTTTTCTTCAAATCCAATTCTAAGATATTCTAAACCTCCTTCTATTTTTCTCTGTGGTGAAGAATATACTCCTAGAATATGACTATTATCTTGAATTTGGACTATTGGAGACAAAAGTGGATATAAAGTTTTTACTACAATATTTAATATAAGTGTATGATAGTTAGGGTTAGATGATTTTCTATATCATAATATAATTTAATTTTATTTTTTTAATCATACATTAGAGTTTATTGAAAAAATATTATAGAAGAATGCCATAATAGTTAGTTAGTCTAATTAAATATTTTAATAGTTGATAGTAAAACCCACATTTGATGGATAAGGGTTCGAGTCCCACTCCCGGCGTCTAACTCGTGGAGTCCTATTAGAGAATTTTATTGAAATACTGTAGTATTAAAAATAGAGTATATTATTATAGAAATTTCAATAACTTATGCTAAATGTTGTAACATTTATATAATCATCATCTAATGATAAAATGACTGCGATCAACATTTGAATGAATATAGGATCGTTATTATACGATTGACTGTTTGAATAATGAACGTCAAAACACAAGTTAAGTTCAATACTAATTTAATTTGTTATTACACAATTATTAGTTGCACTTTGTAATCCTTGCATCTGGTAGATGTAAATCGACCATTTGCTTGTATACCTTGTGTTGAATTATCTAATTTATAAAATTTTTTCCAGAATTGATTTATAAAATTCTTATTTTATCTACTAGTAATCAAAAGAATAACAGGAAAAGAAATTAATACATGCGATCAAATGATCGCAATAATCAAATTCTATATCAAAAGGTATTGGACGCTTTGACAAATTACATTGACTTTTAGATACGGTCAAAACTATATTAAATAAAATTATTATTAGGATATTTTTGATTGTTTAATAAGTATAATAGACATGTCCAATTAATAAATTCTGAAAAATTTTTATGTTAATGAATTTTTATAACATTTTCTTCTATATCGTGCAGTTATTTATGATAGAAAAATTTTACTGTAATTAATCATTATAATGAACAATTGAATCAAACATAGCATTTACATCATAGAATCGATTTAATGAATACAATTTAACAATTTCTTTGTATGTGTTATTATCTCGATTAATAGAATTTAAGTTGCTTTGACATATTATTTCTGAAAAAGTTAATTTGATTATAATAATTTAAAAGAAATAACAATTTAAGATAAAAAATACAAATAAAAATAATAAAGTCAAAAGAATGGAATCTCATATAAATATTATATATATTAAATTGTTAGATGTTCCCATTAAAAGGATTAGAAAAAATACATGAGGAACTCTACCGTTATTATTTACAAGTTATTACTTATCAAAATGAAGATCAAGAATACCAAGTTATTGCAACTAAATTGTCAAAGAATCTATCAGAATTAGAATATATTATTAAATATATAAGAAAATATAATAAGAATATTAAGAATCAATTAATTAATTAGAATTGGTAAACTGATAAATAAATTCTTATTAGATTATTACATGACAATAAATTAAATCTAAAATAGATTTTTAGAATCCTAATAATATTTTAATATCCTATAATAGAACCCACATTTGAGGGATAAGGGTTCGAGTCGCCAACTCGAGAATTAGTTTATCTAAAGATGTAATACAACTATAGTTTTTGAAGAATTGAAATTCAAATTTGAAAAATATTTGTTAATCAAATGGTTTTATTATTAATTATATTAAACATAAAAATATAAACTTTGATTTAATAATTATTATTGACTGAATCAACTAACAGAAAACTTCCAACATGGGATGATTATTACAAAAATGAAAAAATAGAAAAAATGCCTTGGTACAATGAAGAACTAGATTTTGATTTAGAAGAGAAACTAAATGCTATGCAACTACACAATGGAATTTTTCTAGATTTGGGTACTGGTCCAGGAACTCAAGCAATGCAACTAGCAAAGAAAGGATTTGATGTTATTGGTTCGGATATTTCTGAAACTGTTATTAAAAGAAATAAATTATTTATGAAAATAAATATAAGAATATAAAATTTGTA
>DASVFI010000267.1:0-5398 GCA_036380115.1 Nitrososphaeraceae archaeon
GGGGGGTTAATGCAATACCTCGGCCAAGGCGCTTAATTATGTGGTGACCAGAGTGTAAATGTCACTGACTCATTCATTTGGATATATAAAACAAATGTCCTCAAATTTTGGAAATTTTTTAGTTAATTAAAAATTTTATGAAATTTAACATTATTAAATACGTTCCCTTTTAAGGTTTAAAAACAAAGATTACAAACTTGGGCTTCAACTATTTCTATTGTCTATATTTCTATGATACCGAAAAGGGGAAAACTAAATAGAAAAAGTGTCAGGTTCTTTTAACATATTAGGATCTAGTTTCGTAAAACTATATCTTTTGTTCTTACTTCATTATGAACTATTTCTTAATTTTTAAAGGATCAAAATAATCAATGAATCATTTATCTGCGTTACTGAAACTCCATAAGGATTTATTATTCATAAAATAATATATGAATTTTATCTTTCATATATTTTGAAATCCTTGGTACAAGTACTTTGATTTCGTGGATCAAATAAATTTTATTTAGTCGGTAAATTCTTTATAAATAAAACAAATTGCAAGACTTCCTAACGTGTCGACCCATAAATCTACAAGCATGTCTAGGGGTTCTGTCTGGATAAATCCAGTCGGACCGTGAATGCTTACACTAATCCATTCATAAACTTCCCATAGCGTAAATCCTATCCAAGCTGCCCCTATACTAATAGGAAAATAATACCTTCTCTTCTTTGTAATCATAAAATTTAGAACAATTGCCGTTATTCCCATCGCAGATAACCCGTGAGTAATACTATCAATAGACGTTGTATCGTAAAGATGAAATGTGTATTCTGATAGAAAATGTGTACCTAATGCCGCACCTCCGATAAAAAGCGTAAAAAATAACCATCCTTTACTGGTGTCAACTACCTTTTTTCCAATGATTTTAATTTCTATGCCGCTGTGCTCATTGTGATGTTGATGTCTTCGATACTCTTTTTCAGTTCTCAATGCAAAGTATAAGAATAAAAATCCAATGATTAGAAAAAGGATTGAAATAATGGGATTGGAAAGCCAGTCTGGTCCATGCATGAATTATATAATCTTAATCAACAAAATATTTAATTTAGTCGGAAAATTCGATTTTTTAAGATCTCTTGTACTTCTTTAAAACATAAAGCTAGTCGAATCTGATGAAATCTATTCACTTTGTATCTTCACACGAATGTAATGCAGCATCTGCAGATTTATTAATTATAAGTGACGGAGCTAATGTCATAGACATTACAGCAAGTGATATTACAAGTAACTTTATTATAATTTCATTAACTCTGTTGATTTCAGCTTATTTAAAAATATTTTATACTTTATATTTTGAATGCAAGTTTTTTAATTATCAAAGTATATAGATATTAGAATCTCATTTAAAATACCGATATCAGCACTCATTATCCCAGAGTATCCCTTTGAGATAAAATAGGAGAAAATATGTATTATTTATTTTTGGTTTAACTAGTTAGGACTAAAGAACCTTTTAGCTTCAACATAGGCGTCACCTAGTACTTCTGAAGTTTCGTTAAGAAATGTTCCTGCTGTCTTTGATGTAACAATTTTTTCCGTAACATTACTTACGAATTTTCCAGTCTCTGTTATAGCTCCTTTTATTGACTCTGAGGCTTCTGTCTGTGTCGATGTTGTCTTTGCTGGGGTCTTGGTGAAAGTGCTAGTTTGGTTTATTGTTGAATTTGTCTGGCCTGGGTTTATTGTTGAATTTGTCTGGGCATTCAATATATTCAAAGTGCCTGATGCTGCTATCAATACTGTCCCAAAAATAAATAAGATTCCAAAAACTACTTGTATTTCTTTCTCGCGTTTCATTTTATTCCTACGCTAATAATATTACATTTAACCTTATATCCTTATATCAATAAGCTCCTACGATCATGTAGACGATAACAATTTTTACAGCCATAACTTTAATTTATCCATAGACTAAGATGGGAACAAGTATGCTAAATACAGAGATAAACAATTCTACTCTTTTTTGTAATTTTCATCTTTAAGTCTTATTCACGATTCTTGGGCTTAATTACATTAAATCCATAAATTATTAGAAATTCTATTTTGTTTAATGTCCCACAGGGACTAAGATCTAGCCATAGTTTTTAATTCTTCTTATGAACATCTCAGTATCATTTCTATATGCACTAATAGACAATGTTGAGATAATCAATGGCCAACATTTTATTTGATAAAATCGTCTTTTACATTTTTAACTTTAACCCAAAATGAAAAAATTTATAATTTTTAGTAGTCGATATCAGAGTATTTGTATTTACGTTCTGAATCTACACAGTTTTCAACAATTGTAATTTTGGCAATATCTTTAACATCACTGTTTCAATGATTTTGCTAATTCGGAAGTTGGCTCGGTCTGTATAAAATTCAATTCACTAATTATTCATGTTGGCTAGTCATGGGTCTGTGCAAAATATTTGCTAGCATAGGATTATGGTTTATTTTCCTCCCAAATTAGCAACTATAACATTATATTTTTAATACATTGCAAATATTAATTAATTAGTATGAAAATAACGAGTAAAATAACAACATCTGTTTTGTATGTCTTGTCTATTGCACTACCTTTTTGTTTAGTCGAATCTATGCCCGCGTCTATGGCTCAAATAAATAGTGAAGATGAAATGAGTGAATCATTAATATATGATAATCCAAACCTGGGATTTACATTAGAATACCCTTCTGATTGGATTAAAGAAGAAAGTCTATCCTTTATATCACCAAGATTATCGATATCCGACGAAGCCCCGGAATCCATAGCTGTAACTACAGAACCCAATCTTTCAAATCTTACGTTAGAAGAATATAGTGATTCATCTCTAAGTATCTTAGAAAGCCAGTTTTCTAACTATACTCTAATTGAGTCTTCTAATTCTACTCTATCTGGATACCCAGCACACCAAATAGTATATACATATACTTTAGAAGGTGTAGATCTAAAAAACTTGCAAATTTGGGCCATAGCAGATGATATGGTTTATGTATTAACTTATGGTGGAACTACTAAAGAATTTGAAGATTCATTGCCTGTCATTCAGAATATGATTGATTCATTTGAAATAACAGAAATACAATAATCTTTATTTTGTATTTAGATACAAGAAAACTATATTTCTTCTGATTTTTATTTTATTATAGAGACTTTACCATAAGGACTTAATCCTGACCGGAACCACGATGTCTTTTTTAATCGATTCAACGGATAATATGTTGTTTCCGGAAATTGATAGAATTTAAAAATAATGGTACTACAAAAATAACAAATTGATATCAAAAACAGGAAAATCCCCTGTAGATCTTCTTATCATACTCTATTTTAATAATCCACCTAATGAATCAGCTGCTTTTTGTGATAGAGATGAGTCCGATGAGGTGGAATTGTCTGTAGTTGATGTCGAACTATTGTCTGTTCTTTGACTATTATCATTTCCGGTCAGTAACTTTGTTGCTTGATCTTTAATCGCGGATAAGTCTTGGGCCAATGCCACCTGGTCCAATGAATTGCTTACTAAAGAGGCTGTCAAAATAAATGACAGCATAAAATTTGCAATGATTAAAATTTTCATCAATTTTTTTCAAATTGTATTGTTTATAATACTATTTAAGCGGCACAAGATAGTAGTATGTTACTGATACATTATTTCACTCGGATATAGAAGTCGAAAGTTTTTCTATAGGAAGAATGAAAATTACTATAATGAGTTTTTACTATTGTACGGTACATTCAAAATTATTATATGGATAATTATCTATTAAATAATTAATCAAGACATCATAAAATTGCCATCTTGTTGGACAATTGTAATTTATGTCTACATATATCTCATTGACTTGTAATTTTAACATACTTTATAAGTATCTAACAGACGCTGCAGCCATAAATATGATATGCCTAATATAAAATGATACACAGTTAACTAAAGATAAGACAAATGCAAGAGAACAATAAAAATAAGAAGGTAGTTTCTGACAGTGAATTAGAAAGGCAAAGAATGATAGATGAGGGTGGTGCCCAACAATATGGTAGCAGCGATAAACGTAAAAAAACAAAAGACGACAATGTTTTAATTGATTCGGAACATTAATCAAAATACCGTAACATAATAAAAAAAGAAATCGACTAGATGAAGAAAGTAGTCTATAAAATTGAATCAGGTCCAGAATAACGATATTGTATACAAACTATACAAATTAACAGATTAGAGGATCATGGAGCAATTATTTTAGTAGATGAATATCGTTCAATAAATCTCGTCGGACCAAAACTCCACGAATTCCTGGACTGTTGGATTTCAAAGATATAACGTTCATATGAGTGTCAAAGAATCAGAATAAAAAGACAAACTCAAATGAAATTACCATAAAGGAAATGTTTTATCAAACGATAAATCAAGTATTTACTTTAAAGGGTTCTTCTATATTCGCAAATTAGGTAACAACAATTATCACTTATCCTTGGAAAGCAATTCATATTGATCAATTGCTTTTTTCGTAATAAATACGTCTTCTACATCCTCGGGATTAACAAAAATGTAGTCGTTTCTAAGTAAGATATCTCTTATATGTTGACGCAATTCTAAGTTTGAATGGTCAAATTTATTCTTGGTGTCCTTCTTACAAGCTTCCGTGTAAGCTTGTCTAAACTTAATCGAAGCCTTTAAGTTGCTTTTTGTCTTTTCAATTATAGTTTTTGTTACAAGATAGATTAACCGTCGTACCTCTGGAGAAACATCATCAGATATCATATTTACTGTAGAATAAGATCTTATTTAATTACTATACTAAGATTTTCAACTACCGGCTGACCCGGGGATTAGGTAGATATGTATTGTAAAAGCAGAAGAAAAAGTTAGCTTTGTGCATCGGTCCATATGGTAAGGTGTATCGCAATGCATTGTATTGTAAAACTTAATAATTTCTAATATATTATAGAACTTTCCCAAAAGATTATAGTCTTTCTTACTATTATGCCTAATTCTATCATTCTATCTAGATTTGTTATACGAGTCCTATCATCATCGTGACCATTATACTATTAAAAGGGGTGGCAGATAATATGATAAGGAATTGACAGTGATTTATTTGGAAAGGTTATCGAAACCGTTAATTGACATTCTCTATATAAAACGACATATAGCGATTTACTAAATAATTGTTAGAATAGATCTTCATTATTGAAGTAGCATTGTTCAATTATCTTTAATTATAACAAAAATAAGGACGCCTTAAATCTGATAATGTAAATGAATGTCATATGACTAAAATAGTTAAACTTCAAGTCATATCGCCACCAAACACCGAGACGAAGACACTTTTTACTATGGATGATAATGATGTTTTATTCAAAGAGATCGTACT
>DASVFI010000268.1:0-7073 GCA_036380115.1 Nitrososphaeraceae archaeon
ATTACACAGTCTTGCACATAAGCATAGTAATGGAAGAATAGTTGCTCTGGGTGGAGGGGGTTATAATAAAATAAATATTGGCGATGCCTGGAGTGCAGTAGTAAAAGCTTTTATTGAAAATTAGGGAAATTATAATATTGATCTTATAATAAAGATAAAAAACAATTCAAGGACTGCGCAAATTTATATTAGATGTATAATCTACTAATTACTATTAATTTTTTATAATTTATATCGATAGTTATAAAGATGTTATATACTTATACGAGTTAACAATATAGGAGAGGAGAATTTAATTATACTTTATCCTAATTTAAATAATTTAATAATCTGATTGTATATTCTTATTACTTCATATGAACTACTTTTTTAGGCTTTATCTTTAGTAAGATTCTCTTTTCCCCAGGTGACCGTCCAGGATATTTATCTTTATTTAAATATTTTTTTGCCAATTTGTCTATATGTTTTTCTGCTTCCTCTCCTGTTATCTGCTCTACAATTTCACCATTGACAGTAACCATGTGATAAGGATTGTTATTATCTGCTACGGATAGTGAGACTCTGGGGTCTCTTGCTACATTCTTTTGTTTTACTCTTCCTATTGCAGTATTGATAAGAATGACACTGTCTTCGATGTCTACCCAGGTAGGTGTAACGTGAGGAGATCCATCTTTCATGGATGTGGCTACAAAAGCAAAGTTCTTGTTCTCAAAGAGACTTTTAATCGAAGGATCGGTTATACTATTTTCATGTTTATGCATATATAATAATGATGAATATTTTTAATAATTGTTTTACTTCATAATCAATACCACAACAATTTGAATAATCTTGATAACGAAAATATAAGACTACCCCATTACTATGAAGTAATTTAATAATCTTACTTTATCATACATATGATATTGGTCAAGTGATACTTGTATTTTCTTACAACAACATTTATAATCAATGTAAAATTGTGATAATTTTAATAATTTAGAATATAAAATAATAGCATAGTGCTACACATCGTCACACAGTTCAATCAAGACGAATCATATGAAAACTTAACCGGATGTTTTATTGGCAACATCTTGTCAACTAAAAAATTTCGGATAAAACTTCATATGACAACCATCTATTTGACTGTATTCTGAGCAGACAATTAAGACTCTCTCCTTCTCCCCTTCTCCTCTTCATCTGACTATCAAAAGAAATAAGAAAATTATTTTGATATTTAATGAAGAAATGGAAAAAAGAATAGTGAGAAGAGCAAAAACCGTAATTTATATTTTGATAAATTAATAAATCTATAAATGTTATTCTTTTAGCTTGTGTTATATTGTTAATTTGATATTGGTATTGATGGATGAAGAACTTGAATTGATGCTTTAAATAAAATTGGCAGAAAATAATAAAAGTTTAGAATAAAAAAAGGAATTATAGGAATATTGTGATTTTAAAGGAACCTATATAATGAATACTCTTTTATAAAATGAAAATGAAAATTACTTTGGTTCTTTATATGTAGCTTTAGGAAATCCAATCTTTATTGGATGTCTGAATGCCGAATGAATCATAACCAATTCTCCCTTATTTAGTCTAGCTACATTCATTTTTGTACTGTCATCAAGGATTGAATAAGGATCTGTAGATAATTCAGATAGTCCTAGCTTTGCTGTTATATGTAAATCAGTATTTTCTTGTAATCTAGAATCCGTAGCACTTTTGAATTGCTGTGCTGAAAATAAAATAGTTCCTCTTGTTCTTCCTGCAATTACGGTTCTCATTATTTGTTCTGAAACTGAACTCATTTTTCCATTTTGAGATTTAGGTATATATCTATTAATTTCATCAACAAAGACTAAAAGATAATGTAGCTTTTGTCCGTTTTGAACATTATTCTTATCGCTATCTGTATTGGTGTTGTTGCTATTATTATCATCAAGGTCATAGTATCGTGAAGAATACATTTCATCAATACTTTTCATTACATCCCCCACAACAAATGCTTGTACTTCAAAAGAAGATATTGTGGCCACATCTATTACAAAGACTTCACCTGCTTTGATTTTTTTAATTTCATTACCAAGATAAGTACTGGTTTTCTTTTTATCAATAAACATAGGAGATTTTCTAAATCTTTGTAATCTACCTAAAAAGTACAAAAGAGAAGATTTGTTAGATACTATTGCTTCAGGATATTCTTTAAATTCGGTAAGGTCAGTCCATGTAGTTATTTCCTTTCCATTATTACTTTTTAGAGGCCAAGATTCATAAATGTAATTCATTATTGATAAAAAATCATGATGCAAGTCATAAGGTTCAGAAAATAAAAGTTCAAGTCGATCATAAACATCTTTTAACTCATAAGAATATGTTTTATAATTCTGTGGTACATGAATTGAATTAGGTTTACCATCTTTTCCTCTTGGAAGGAAGTAAGTTACATTTTCAAATGGCTCTATATCTAAATCCAGTACATCAAATAGTCTTTCAGTTCTTTTTTTGATATCTTTTTCTTTTTGGTCTATATATAACAAATCCTGCTCTTTTGTGTTGAATATTATCAATGCAACATTTTGGTTCAATCTTTTGAGTGTTTGATATGATGATTGCAACAAGAATAAAATATAAGAGCTTTTTCTATTTCCCGATATTCCTGATGCATTTACATGTGCTGTATCTGCTCCTGCCAAATAAGTAATATCCAATGTAATAGGAACTTCAAGGCCATTTGTTGTTTCTATAATACCTGCTGGTATGGGATTTACCATTTGAGGAATTCCTAAAGCAAATATAATCTCATCCTCAGTAGCAAATCTAACTGTTTTACCTACTCCTACTGGAAAATTTATAGATGTGTCCTCTTTATATCCTTGTATTTTGACTCCTGTATTTGCCATTATCGCAACTTTTGCCAATACAACTCCGTTTAATTGCATCTTAGAAAGTTGTTCCTTTTCCTTTTCTCCTTCTCCTTCTCCTTCTTTTTCTTTTCCTTCCTGTTTCAATTGTTCTTTTGTAATTGATATTGTATAATAATCAGAGAAATAATTATAATAATCATGTTCAGCAACTGCTTGTAATTCTTTTACAATTCCAATTGTCTTACTATCAAATAAATTATCTACTGTAACAAAGTCGAAAGAGTTTATGATTACGTTAGGTTTTAGAGCAAACCAAAAACCATCCATCGTATTAAGAAACTTTTCAGAAGCAATAGTTTTTCCGATCTCCTGATTTAAAGGGTTTATTATTTTATATGACACTAGTTATGAATAGAGTATAAAAGATAAATATCTTAATGAATAGATACTAAAAATAATTTAATTTTTGCAGCCCAAGGTGCGACATTATGCAAATCATGTTCAAAAAATTAAAATCAAATGTGAAAGCAGTAATATAATAATAATTGTATAATAATTATAGATGATTCTTTTTGCCGAACTCAATGGTTTACTTGTTATATATTTTTTTAATAATATTAGAGTGTGGAAACACTAAAAATAGAACAGGATAAAGAAGGGAATAACAATATTATTGACGATAAAAGAATTAGAGATAGCAACAATAACAACAATATGGATAAATCTCAAGATGAAATTTTTGATGTTGCCATAATAGGAGGTGGATTTGCAGGATTATCTGCTGCTTTATTATTGGGACGATATCTTCGTTCTACTATAATTTTTGATGTTGGAATTCATAGAAAATCAAATATACATGGTTATTTAGGATATGAAAAAACGTCATCGGCAGAGTTAATACAAAAAGCATGGAAAGATGTATTACAATATAAATCAGTAAAAGTGGTAAAAGAAAAAGTTATAGGAATAGAAAGAGACCACAATAACGATCTGTTTTTAATTAATACTGAAGGCAATGTTAATAAAAAGAAAAAAGAAGGAAAAATGATTAACCAAGAATCAAAAGATAAGGAAAACATGAAAGCAAAAGCAAAATATGTAATTATTGCAACAGGTGTTGAACATACAAAACCAAATATAAAGAATTTTGAAGAATATTATGGAGATGGTATTTGGCATTGTCCGCATTGTGATGGATTCGAAACCACTGATAAGAAATTGGTAATAATTGCTCATGGTAATAAATATAAAGAGGCTTTAGATTATGCCAAAGTTTTTCTTGGTTGGACAAAGGATATTAAATTATTTTTAAAAAGAGAAGTAGACAATTATAATAATGAATTAGATTATCATTTAACAGATGATGAAATAAACGAAGCAAAGACATTGGGTATAGATTTAGTTGAAAATGATGAAATAATTGAAATTGTGGGAGGTTCACCAAGAAATTCTATAAAAAGTGTAATATGTGAAAGCAATAAATGCTATGATGCAGAAGTGCTATTTTATCATTTAAATCAAACTGTCAGAAATCAGCTTGCATATCAATTAGGATGTGAACTTGATGAAAGATACATAAAAGTAAATGAAAATCAAGAGACCAGTATAAAAAATGTTTATGCAGCTGGTGATGCAGATACAGATAGGCATTATGCTATATTAGCTTCGGCAAGTGGAGCTCTTGCAGCAATATCTATTTATGAAAAATTATTAAAGGGCGCAATTAAATCGATAAAAATCAATAATGATCAAAATAATCAAAGAAAATGAATAATAGGATACTATTGCTATTATAAACGATAATTTCTTATGCTATTGCAAGAGCAAGGGGTATTTTACAATTTTTAATAATTCATTATTCTTTCTAAACTAAGATCATGAATATTAAATTCATAGAAATCTATTAGAAACCTTCCACAATGTATACAGAACAAGAGTTATTTTATCTTATTTATCATAGAAGATTAAAAACAAATGTATCTTTATTAGATGCTTCTTTTTTATATTAATATTTTTATTAGTATGATATATTAGACGATTTCATATAATAAAATCACTAACATACATGTATATCTAATCTATCATAATTTTTGATGAATTAGGAATATTTATTTATATTTTACTCATTATTGTAAATATATTTGTTTCTAGTTAGGAAAATCTAAAACTGCTATTATTTGAAAAAGTATCTTTAATACTTTTTCAATTCGATCCTCATGTCTATTTATTAATTATGTAACCGTATAAGAAAGGCTTAAAAATTGTTGTAAAGTTTAAATTTTGAAATTTAAGAGATCGATTATATAACAAATAAATATATTAATTTATTAGAATAAGTAAATTAAAAAAATTTAGATATGTATTTTCTTATTCGATATTTATTTGTCTACCTTTTGGTTTTTGTTGTTCTTTCTTTTTGAATGTTATTTCTAAAATCCCATTGTTATAATTTGAGCTCGCATTCTCTAAATCAATGTCTTCTGGAACTTCTATTGTTTTATGGTATTTTCTATTTGGATCATCGCTTTTTATTTCTACATAATTCTCATATGCATCAATTCTTATATTTTGTTTACTTATTCCAGGCATTTCTGCTACAATTTTTATTTCTTTATCTGTAGAAGAGACATCAACTAATGGTTCTCTTTCTGCAGAAAGTGATGGTTGTTCAAATAAACCTCTCCCAGCGAAAGGAGATTTTACATTCCCAAATTCTCTTATTTTTGGCTTTCCATCAGGCCCTATGGTCATGGAATATCCATATACTATTGGACCAACCTCTCTAACTTTTCCACCTTCTGGTGTATCATATTCTTTAATTAGATCTTTTGGTACTATATTTTCAATATTTTTAAATTGTTCTGAGAATGTTCTACTCATTTCTTTTCTCATTTCATCAAATTCTCTAAACATGTCATCAAAGTTCCATCCTCCGCTACCACCAAAAAAGCCTTCTCTTCCTTCGCGTCTTCTTCGTCCTCCACCACCAGCGCCGAAAAATTGTCTAAAGAAATTATAGGGATCTATATCATTTGGGAAACTCATAATATAATAATACATAACTTTCTATTAAAGGTATATAACTTCAATATCAATATTATATTAATTTTGAAATCGAAAAAATGAATAGGACATATAATAATGAGAATATTAATAAGTATATCAATTTAAAATTAGTATTATCCATAACAATAATTATATTGCAATTTAAAAAGTTCATTACCAATGGATTTAGAAATTATTTCTATTAGTAGCAAAAAGATTGATCATAAATTTTTATTTGTGTGTATACTTGTTATCTATATTCTGTAAATTTTAATAAATACATATTTAACTGAAATTACGTTAACAATTGTTATTAAATGGTATCTATATAGATTGACTCAATAAATTGTAGTTATAAGTTAAAGTGGACACGAATTATAGATATTACTATGAACTGTCTTCAAATAAGTAATATAATATGAACTTGGGTATTTGCTCAAATTTATTTTTATATATAGATATATATTTTCCACACTATTTAATAATTACACAGTTATTATGGAAAAGTCAATAAAGGTATATGCGATGAGTACTTTGACTGACTATTTCTTTCTCTATAATTCACAGAAGAGGTTATAATTCCATAACAAACAGATATTCTTACTAGTTCTTAAATTCTAAATAAAAGCGATACCATACACTCTTTAAGTTTGATCATATTAGTATGTGGTTATGCTTGAGTTGAAAAAATAACATTAGCAAATGAGCTGGACCTTTCATTGATGCTGTTATTTTGTCTACCGATAACATTAGAAAAGAACTAGAGATAAGCCTAACTATATTAAAGAGGAAAAAAGTTAATCTATAATATTCTATTATTAATAGGTAAATATCTTCATAATGCTGGAATAAATTGTATTATTGATGCTACTTTTAACGATCAAGAGAATATCTTAGAAAAGAATTAAACCTAACAGATAATTAACTTAAAATTGTTGAATGTATCTGTTCTGAGGAATTAATAGTTTCTAGATTACAAAATAGAAAAAGAGATATTTTGATGAAGATATATCTATTTACAGACTAATAAAAGCAACTTATGAATCAATATAAGAAAAACATAATATTGGTAGATATAAGCCAATTTTTAAAAATATAGAAGCTTAAGGTGCAAATAGAATAAAAAACGAGGCTTAAGCAACAAAAATGTTATTATTCAATTAAATAATATTATTA
>DASVFI010000269.1:0-2762 GCA_036380115.1 Nitrososphaeraceae archaeon
GTAGATCGGAATTAATGTATTCTGATATCATTTGGGTAGATTCTATCTGACGGTCTTTGTATTGAGTAAAGATGCTATTTTTAACATTTTGTTCTGTTAGATTTTGTTGATAAAAAAATAAACCAAATGAAGAGATTATTATCGCAACTACCGAAATAACTCCTATTTCCTTCCTCTTTTTAGAAAAAAAATCTCCATCTTTTATCATCTATTCTTCTGAGACCTTCTACTAAATAGTAATGGTAGAGAGATTTATTAAAATTCTTTTTTTTGTTATATTTAATTATCATAATTGTCGACAGTGTTATATCTTTCTGGAACAACTATATTTTTTCTTATTATATCATCCTTTAGTTGATTTAGTTTAAGTTTTACATTTTCTGGTATCTTGTTCTCGAAATTATGAAATGGTGCTATATAGATTATCCCATCACCTGGTGCTCCTTTATAAGGTTCTAATCCAGGTTTGAATACTTGTCCACTAAAATTACCTTTTTGAATCATTTGGATAGCTTGATCAAATGCCTTTTCTACATCTAATACAAAGGAAGTAAGAACAGTATCAGGAGCTAACTTATTCTGATCTGAAACAGAACCAAATACTGAAATTTGGCGTTCTTTAGCCATTTCTATAACACCCAAGCCAGAAGTATCAGATACTTGTAACAAAAAGTCGGCGCCATCATTAAATTGAGATAGAGCAGCTTTTTTTCCTTTAGATGGATTATCCCAATCTTCTAAATAAGTTACTAATATTTTTATAGTTGGATTAACTTTTACTGCTCCTTCCTTATATCCTTCATATATATTTATTATATTTGGATTTTGCTCTCCTCCTATAAATCCAATAATATTTGTTTTAGACATCATTGCAGCAAGTGTTCCTAATAGATATGTTGCTTCTTGTTGCATAGGAAAAATTGAGGCTACATTAGGTGAATGAACAAGTCCTGGAAATAAGATAAACTTTGTATTAGGATAATCTTTGCTTACCTTTAACACTGCTTTTCCCCACTCAAAACCATGAGCAATAATTACTCCATATCCAGCATTAGCACATTCTGCTAATACTGATTCCATATCTTGAACCTGTACATTTTCTTTAAAATCTACATCATAACCATATTTTTCCTCTAATGTTCTTGCTGCATTATATCCGAAGGCACCCCAACTTGCATCACTGAATAAACCATCAGTTAATAATACTAATTTCGAGTTTATATTGGTAGCCTGTTCAAATGCTACCTGACTAGTCGTCATTAATGTTGTGTTCAAAATATTATTATCATTATCAAAAAAAGCATGAGATGATGAACTAAGATGCGATAGTCCCACAATTAAGGAGATCCCAATTATAATAGTAAATTTATACAATTTTTTTAGTGTAAATATCATAGGAGGGAGGATAATTGGAACAATATCTTTAGTATAAGTTGTAATTATAATGAAATGATACAATTTCAGTTGAATGCTTATTTTAAATTATCATGATTAATACCTTTATTATTAGTACTTTTTATTATTTATGCCAAATAATTTCAAATAGATCAATAACAAAAATAGAATTATGAGATTATGTTCCCTCATGCTCACATTGTCTTTTAATCTAAATTTTAGTACTATATTATAAATAATCTCATTAATATGCATTAATGTTTTAACCATATTATCCGTCCTGGGCTTGTCTTTAGTTCTTGCATAGTTCTGGTTTAGCAATACATTAAACAAATTCATAGAATAATAAACAACTTAATGAAACACAAAATTTAAGTTGTCATATATGGATTAGCAAATCTTCTACATAGCTTTAATCAGAATACACCAAGCAACGTACAAGAAAGAATTATTAATTATTACAGAATAACAATAAAAAATTAGTAAAAAAGACAAAGATAACTATTCATTTCTTTTTGTACGATAGAAGTTCCCTTTATGCCTAATAAAACCTAAGAAAGAACCTACCACAAATGCGGGCATAGTACAAATATTCAACAATAAAAGATAAATAATATCTTTAAAATCAAAGTATCTCATTAGAAATTTGTACTTTATTTTAAGAGATAAAATATTATAAAGTATATAAATAATCAGCGATAAACCTTGAATTCCAATTGATAGTTTAAGAAAATCATTTATCAAGATACTTTTAATACCTTGATCAATTAAGTGGATTAAATCTATAATGACCAAAAGCATAATTGGAATATATTTTGCATACCTCAATCCTACAAAGAATAATTCGGTCTTAGAAAGGAAGGTAAGTTTTTCATTTTCTATTATTTTTATTATTCTTTTTCTAAATTCCCTTGTATGCCCCTCACTTACTCTCATTCTTTGTCTAAAGTAGGAGCTTAACTTGTTTGTTATCTCTGAATAAGACACCAGGGTTGGTTCAAAAGATATTATTTTTTGGATCTTCTCATTATTTTTAGTCTTATTACCATTGTTATTAATTCTATCGTCATTGATTTTTCCGAATTTCTTATAATCAGTAAAATTATTTTTTACAGACACTAATAGATTATTTGTAACCTCAGATAGATAAATATCTAGGGTAAGATCCCAATCTTCGCAGATATCATGAGAAAATCTTAGTGATTTTAAAACTATAGTCCTTACTGCAAAAAGACTGCCGGTTATTTGAAGAGGTAAATTTAACTTTTCTTTTGCTATAAATTCTACCAGATTACGTTGATATAATCTAAAAGAAATTCCTTTATATACCCAATTATTCGTATTATTATTATTATTATTATTGTAAT